>NZAU01000083.1:2332-24804 GCA_002686215.1 Candidatus Woesearchaeota archaeon | reverse complement strand
CAAAAGGAAAAATTTCAAATTCAAAAAAAATAGCAAATTCTGCAATTATTTATTCTATGTTAAGAGTATCACCTGAAAAAAATGTTGTATTTGATCCAAAACAAGCCGTAAAGTTTGAAGGAGATACAGGACCATACCAACTTTATACTTATGCCCGAATAAATTCTTTATTAAAAAAATCAAATTCGGGTTTTGTAAATCCAAAATTAGTAAACGAGTATGAATTAGAACTAATTAAACATCTATCAAAATTTCCTAGTATTTCTTTAAAATCAATCAAAAATAAAAAAACTAATTTGGTACCAAATTATTGCGCAGAATTATGTCAAAAATTTAATTCTTATTATTCTCAAAATATCATAATATCTGATGATCTAAAATTAACCAAGCATCGAATTGGTATTTCAAAACTGGTTAAACAAGTAATTAGTAATTGCATGTTCATTATGGGAATTGAAACCATTCAAGAAATGTAATTAGAAATGTTTTTAAAACTAATAGATAAATAAAACAAATGAAAAGATCTTCAAGAAAGTGGAAGAAAAAGAATAAGTCCGGATATCGTGGTAGATGGAAATGGTATCGAAAGAAGTTAAAGAAAAAGAAGCGACTTAGAAGATTGAAGAGAGCATAAGAATTTATCCAATATTTTTTGAAATATAATCCGTAATTTATTATATCATAAATATTTTTGTAAATATATTATTTTATATGTATAAAATTTACTTTTTTACAAAAATTAGTATCCAATATTTTTTAATTACAATATTTGACTAGAGTATAAAATGGAGGTATGCTAATATGGACATAAATAAAGGAACTATAGAAGAAGTTTATACACGTGAACTGGATTCATATATAACTAGAATAAAACGAGATGATCATGGTATCACGCTCTACGGCGGGATAAGCTGTATTAGAATAAAGAATCCGGAGCCAGCAGATTTAGAGTTCATTTATCAATTAAATGAAACTGCAAAAGAAAATCAAGATAGAGCTCCAGTGTTAATCGGATTTTATGGCGAAAGTTTAGAAGACTTGATATAAGTTTGATTAGAAAGACCGGGATTTTAAAAATCTAATTTAATTAATTTTTCCCAAGGAAATTCAGATCTACCGAAATGCCCGTATGCCGCAGTTTTTTTGTATATTGGGTTTTTCAGATTAAAGAACTCTATGATCTTTGAAGGTTCAAGTTCAAAATTATTTTTTATAATTTTAATAAGTTCTTCTTCAGATTTATCCGATGTTCCAAAAGTATTTACTGAGATTGAAACAGGTTCCGCAACTCCAATAGAATATGCAAGTTGAATTTCACATTTTTCTGCAAGATTATTTGAAACAATATTTTTTGCTATAAATCTGGCAGCATATGCTGCACTTCTATCAACTTTTGAAGGATCTTTTCCAGAAAATGCACCTCCGCCATGCCTACCCATACCACCGTATGTATCAACTATTATTTTTCTACCCGTTAAACCTGCATCTGCTTGCGGTCCACCAATAACAAACTTTCCAGTTGCGTTAATATGAAATTTTGTGTCATGGTCTATCCAATCTCCGCAAATAGGAATTATAACTTTTTCAATAACTTGTTTTTTTATTTCTTCATGAGTAATTAATTTGTCATGATGTATTGCAATAACAATAGTATCAACTCTCTTTGGTTTATCTTTTTCATATTCAACAGTTACTTGAGCTTTACCGTCAGGTCTTGACCAAGAAAATGTTCCATTTTTTCTTAATTCTGCTAATTTTTTAGTTAATTTATGAGCCAAATCAATCGGCAAAGGCATAAAATTTTCAGTTTCATTTGTGGCATACCCGAACATAAGTCCTTGATCACCTGCACCTTGTTTTTTATGCAATCCCTCCGATTCATTAACTCCCTGTGAGATATCTGGAGATTGCTCATTTAATGATATTATTACTCCACAATCTTCATAATTTAATCCAAATTCCGGATTCGTATATCCAATTTCTTTCAAAGTATCTCTTACTACTTTTTGAATATCCACGTAAGATTTAGTTGTAACTTCGCCAGTAACAAAAATTAAACCTTTAGTTGCAAGAGTTTCTACAGCAACTCGAGAGTTTGAATCTCGGGATATTAATTCATCTAATATTGCGTCCGAGATTTGATCACATATTTTATCGGGATGCCCCTCAGTTACAGATTCGGATGTGAATAATTTTTTCATAAAAATATTACAAGATAAAACTTATAAGCTGTTTTTTGTTAAATTATTCTAAGCACGAGTTCCAGAGCGGTCAAATGGGCAGGGTTAAGGACCCTGTGGCTTAGTGCCTTCGCAAGTTCGAATCTTGCCTCGTGCATTAAAGAATTATTGATTTAAATAGACTGTCGTTAAATACTCTTCTCACCGTTACATCTTCGAGTCTTGGAACCTTCGATCTAAGTTCATCAATTAGTTCATTAATATTTGAATAATTTGAAACCTTCGGAGTTCTTATTATAATTCCATTTGAATATCTACCCATAAATTCAAATGAGTCAGTTATATATTTATTTTCTTGTATATATTTCATAAAAATTTCTAAATCCGCGCTGGATTTTATATTTGATGTAAATGTGATCATGTGCGTTTTATGGTTAAATGGCCGAGGATTTATGAATGTTCTATATCCTGATATTACTCCATTTTCCTCCAAACGCTTTATCCTAGCTTGTACGGTTTTATAACTAACTTCCAATTTATTTGCTATATTCACGATTTTTTCTTCCAAATTTTCAGATAGAAGATTAAGTAATTTTTTATCGAGCTCATCTATATCAGTTACTTCACTTAAAACAGTATTTTCTATTGATCCTAAATTTCCTGTGATATATTTATGAGTCATCATATCAAATTTATTTATTTCCTTTAAATCGTAAGTATGCACTTTTTTTATTTTAAGTATTGACGACACAAAATCATATAACTCATCAACTTTTTTTACAGTAAGCATAATAATCCAATCATAATCATAGCCACATTTGATTATCCAATTAACATTTTTTCTTTTCTTTAATTTTTCAAGGAAATTTGGAGAATCTTTTAATTTATCTAATTTTATCAATAAAAAGAAACTTCGCATATTTAATTTGTAGGGATTAATTATTACTTGGTTTGAGAAGACAGGATCGGGTTCTTTNGTCTTCATTAATTTAATTCTATAATCTACAAATTGCTGAGAACGACTTATTTTTTTCCCGATTTGNTTATGACTAATTTTTACATTAGTTTCCAACTCTTTTAAGATTTTTAAATCAAATTTATCCATTTGTTATATAGATAAATTATATATAAAAATATTACTTTTTAACAAAAATATTTATCAAATATTTTTTAAATATGTCAAATGAGACAGTTTATGAAACGAACAATACTTATACCAATAACTGATAAACCCAGTTTCAACTGGACAGAAATAATTGAAGAGGTAGAAGAAGAAGTACAATCTGCATATGAGGTAGATTTAGATTTTAAAGTTTGGCTTAATCAACTTTTTTCTGAATCCAAGTGCATAAGTGAAATCACAGAAAGTTTAATAAAATTAAAATCCGAAATATCTGCAGATTATGCATCGGCAAGTTATGTTGATAGATTACATGAAAGAATAAAAAATATTGAAAATAACTATTCACATTTAGTTGAATCAAATTCAGATAGAATTGCCGAACTAGAAAGTATGATATCTAATTATGTCGATTCAAAACAATCTCAAGTTAATATTAAAAAAACTAAATTAAATCAAAATCGATTTTACAGTTCAAATTTGGAAGATATAATCCATCAAACTTCAAAAATTAAATTCAAAAATAAAAAAACTAAAGAAAATTCAAAAATTCAATTACANTANGATTCTTTAAATCCCGGATTAATTGAAATAGAACCTTTNGCNGGAANTAAAATAGCCTTAACATCTCATTCAAGAAACATNGATTCAAATGATAATTTTTCAAATATGCTAATTTACGATCCATTAAATTCAAAGTACAATGAAATTCAAAAGTCAAAATTTTTTGAAAAGATGAATGAACATTCTGCAAATGGAACTTTAGACTCAATTGTTAGATCATTAANTAATCCAAAAATAAACCGATATCTTGATAAAAAAATTGATCCTAAATTCAAAAAACATATAGATTCAATTANCGAAATATTATCTGAAAATTATTCTGGAAATAATTCCGATATACTTTCTGATGTTACAAATTTAACTATCTATAAAAATAAAAAATCAAGGGGTTTCAATTTTCTAAAAAAGAACTCTAGTTTTTTGGGTTTTTCAGGAACGGCCGCACCTATTGCAATTAAAGCCTCATCACTTTATGATACNTTGTCAAAAATAAATTAATAATCGGTTATTTTTTTTTCAATTGAATTATATTTGATTATTGATGATCTACCTCTAAATCCTNCAGAAGTCATTCTCTGAGTTATTATTCTTTTTTTCTCCAAAGTATCCAATACTCTTTTGAATGTTTTTTCTGATTTTTTACCACCTCTTTTGGAATAAATTGAAAAAAGTTCACCAGTNGTTTTTCCACTATGTTCTTCACAAATTTTTTTAACAAAATTTTCAGTTTCATTAAAATCCTTGGAACTTTTTATTTTAAAATCTGGGATTTTTGATATCGCTTTATTTAAATGATTTATTTCTATTTTTTTTGAAGATTCATTTTCTGCCACCTCTCCAATTTGTTTAACAAGCTTAATTGCAATTCTAATATCTTTGAATTTAGATGANGTAATTGCAACTTGTTCAATAAGATCTTCAGACCATACATTCTGATAAAATGCATATTTTATCCTTTCTTTAAGAATATCAAAAATTTGTTTTGATGTATATTCAGAGTAATTTACTATTTCCGGAGTTAATCTACTTGCAATTCTAAAGTCAATTTTTTTACTCCAACTTTCATCATTTGTAATTAAAATTAAAGTTTTCCTAGTTAAATTCTCGAGTATATGATATAAAAAATCATAATCGTCCGCTTTATCCGCTTCGTCTAAAATTATCACAACGCCTTTTCTTTTGTCTAATTTTTCTATTATTTTATTTATAATTTCATTTGTTTTGAGATTATGAGTAAATTTAAAGCCAATTTGATGTGCAATCTCTGTCATAACTTTATAAGTGGTATTGGCCTTCCAACAATTTACATATACTTTAGAAATATCAATAGCATCATCCAATTCTTCTAAATCCATCAATACTCTTTTTGCTGAAACACTCTTACCGACACCTGCGGGCCCCTGTAAAATTAGAGAAGGTCCGCTTCTATTTTTTAAGAGAGGTGCAATTGATTCAGCGATAGATCTTTGTTGATCCTCTCGATGCGGTAAAATTTTAGGTATAAAATCAGTATCCAAGGCATCCGAATTTGAGAAGATAGTTTGATTATGGGACAAAAAATTAAAGCTACTCATATTAAATCAGATTAAACTAAGTTATAATAGTTTATACATTACATTTATATTATNCTACTAATTGGAGTTTGTATGTGGAGTAAATATGTTAATTTTTTGAAAGAAATAAATGATAAAGATAGAGTTGTAATTTGTTTTGATCAAGACGGAGACGGTATATCATCCGCCGTTATTTTATCTAAATTTTTTGAAAGAAATCATATAACAAATTTTAATTACGTTCCCTTTAGAAGACACTCCAGAGATCAAGTTGCAGAAGATATATTGAAATATGATCCAACAAAATTAATTGTTTTAGATATTTCTGCGGAGGAGTACCCTGAGTTTACTTCTAGATTTACTGAAATCGATTTTATGGTGATTGATCACCATAGAACAGATATTCATTCAGATGAATTTTTAATTTTGAAACCTGAAAAAATTGGATTTGAAAAATCATACCAATATCCTACCGCAAAATTAGTATATGAANTATGTTCNAANTTAGTAAACTTAGAAGATATATCTTGGTTATTGGCAGTAGGATTAATTTCCGATTCTTGTGATAAAACTTGGTTTGAAGATATTCAGAANATTTATTCACATTTTANNTTTGAATTAAAAAGCAATATTCATGAAACTATTCCNGGATTAATTGCACAAATTGTTAATTCAGCAACNTTAGTTTCACCAAAAAGAACAAAAGAAGCAATTAATTTGTTAATGACAAAAACCAGCAAGGAAATACTAAAATCAAGTCTTGCAGAACTCAATAGAGACATCAATTATGAAATAAAAAGAATTATTGATGAAACGAAGCAACAAGAGAAAAATAATCTAATAATAATGGAAATTGAACCAAAATATGCGGTTGCAGGAATCGTCGGAAATAAACTTTCATTCAAAAATTTAGATAAAACTTATGTTATTATTACTAAATACAAAGATCATGCTGAAGTATCATCCAGAAGTCAGTCTGGAAAAGTTAATTGTTCAAAGATGCTTAAAAAAGCAATTTCTGAATTTGAAGATTCCAATGCAGGAGGACATATTCCGGCAGCCGGTGCAGCATTCCCAATAAAATATTTAGAAAAGTTTAAATCAAATTTAATTGCTCAATTCTGATTCAATTATCGATGCAATAACATTATACGGTTGAGCACCATTAACTTTAATTCCATTTACAAAAGATCCGGGTGTACCNTGGACACCAATGCTTTGACCATATGACATATCATTCTTGATTTTTTCTGCATAACGGTTCGAATTTAAACATGATCTGAATTCAGATTGATCTTTAACAATTCCTTGAGACCAACTAATTAGTTCTGATTCNCCGTAAGCTCCATTTTGATTTTCAAAAATAGCTGCATGATATTCGTACCAAACGCCTTGTTCATTTGCACACTCCACAGCTTGTGCAGATAATTCTGCAGCTTCATGGAATGAAAGCGGAAAGTGTTTATATACAAATCGTACTTTTCCAGTATCAACATAATTTGTTTTAATATCTTTTATTGTATCTTCATAAAATTTTTTACAATAAGGACATTGAAAGTCAGACCATTCAACAATTGTTACTGGAGCATTTATATCCCCAATACTTAATTCGTTTTCAGATAATTCTATGTTTATTTTTTCTTCAATTTTATTTGATTCTGTTCCGTCATTAATATGTTTAATTTCACCCATTATCAACGCCGTACCATCTCGAGTTACNTGTATTTCAGTTTCTTGATTTATTTGTCCTTGTGTTAAATTCAAATATACTCGGTATAATTCGTGATGTAAATCGTAAGATAATGCTTCAACTTGAACTGTCGGATCATTGATAAGGATAGTAACTTGTTCTTCAGCAATTTCCATTGCTCTGTATCCAGATACGTGATGACCTAAAGGAAACATAATTATTGCGATAAAAATGAACAAAAATATCACTCCTTTATTTTTTTGATTTTTAGAAACGGTCTTTTTCTTGTCCATTTTANTTTAAATTACTTTAGCTATATAATATTTCCTAAACTTTGAACTATTAATATTAATGCAGCAGAATAAGATAGAACTGAAATTACTTTTTCTGAAAATGACCCGCTAGAAATTGGTCCTCGAATTGTTGCATTTGAAATTGGAAAAAATAATTTTACTCCGTGTGGAGTAAGACCATCGGTTAATAAATGAACTAAATACCCTATAAAAAACCATCCTGCATTTGCTAAATTCAAATTTAAAAAAGATAATATAAATCCTAGACCCACCATCAGAATAAAACCAGAAAAAATTGAATGGACAAAGCCTCTATGTTTTGTGAATAAACTTGCAAAATAATGAAAGAACGGAGAGTGCCGACTTATTTTTGAATGCGGAGAATCAATATCCGGTAAAATTAATCCAAATAGATAAAAAATTGTTGCTATTACTGTCGGAGCATTCAGGGTACCTAGTGGCCAAAATGAAATAGTTCTAGTTATTAAAGCTGCAAATACAAATAATCCAATACTTAGGTGAGATCTAAATAGCATATAATACGAAGTATTTTTTAAATTTAATAATTACTATTTTTATGTCAAATCAAATTAAAACTGCACTATTATTGGGATCATTAGCAGGATTCATGTTATTAGTAGGTCAATTGATAGGCGGTCAACAAGGACTTTATATTGCTTTTTTCTTTGCAATATTTTCAAACTTTGCCGCATATTTTTACTCGGATAAATTTGTACTAAGAATGTATAGAGGCCGTGAATTATCNGTTACAGAATATCCGCGAATTCACCAGATCTTAAACAAACTNTGTAAGTCAAATGATATGATGAAACCAAAATTATATTTAATTCCTTCACAAAATCCAAATGCATTTGCAACCGGTAGAAATCAAAAAAATTCAGTAATTGGTCTAACACAAGGTATAATTGATCTGCTGGATGAAAAGGAATTGAAAGGAGTAATTGCCCATGAACTTGCTCATATTAAAAATAAAGATATCTTAATTGGAAGTATAGCTGCAACCATGGCAGCGACAATCGCATTTTTAGCAAANATGGCNCAATGGTCCGCAATATTTGGATCNAGAGATAGAAATAATAATATTTTTTCTCTATTGATAATTGCAATGATTACTCCTATAATCGCAGGTATAATACAAATGTCAATAAGCAGATCCAGAGAATTTCAAGCAGATAAAACCGGAGCTATTTTTGCAAAAGATACAAAAGGACTTAGTTCNGCATTAGAAAAGTTAGAAAAAAGATCAAAAATTGTGCCTATGAAAATGGGAAACAATACAACATCGCATTTATTTATTGTAAATCCATTTTCGCGAGAATTATTGGCATCACATCCGTCTACTAAGGCCAGAATTCAAAGACTAAATAAACTAAAATTAAAGTAAACCGGTATATTTTTAAAAAAAATAAATNGGTTATTCTATGTCAATAAAATCAAAATTTTGTCCGGAGTGTGGCAAAACAGTAAAGAATTTGTATGAATCCAATTGTATAGATTGCTATGCAGAAAATTCTAAAGTAAAAATACCAAATAAAAAGAATGTTCTTTTTTGTGTAAAGTGTGAACAAATATTCAATAAGGGATTTTGGACAAACGGAGATTCAAATAAAATACTACTTGATCGAATTAAGAAATCAGTAATTTTACCAGAGAAAGAAAAATTAATATCTGTAAGGTTTGGAGAAGACGAATCATCCATAAAAATAAAATCAAAATTAGAATCGGAATTGATTGTTCGTGATGTCAAAGGTAAATTTGAAGTGAAAAAATACTGTTGCCCTGCATGTTCTAGAGAAATGGGTGTAGACTATTTGGCAAAATTACAATTAAGATCAAAAGATCCTAATTTTGTTGAAAATGCTTTAAATTATATTAGATCAAGCAAACCAAAAATTTCAAAAGTAGAATATGTTGCTGCAGGAGCAGANATATATTTAGTAAATCAGCAAATTGCAAGACAAGCTTCACGTAGAATTAAAAAACATTTCAATTGTCATATAAAAGCAAGCTACAAAGCATATGGTTGGGATAAAGAGAAAGATCGACCTAAACAAAGAATAACAATTCTTTTAAAACAAAAAGAGAGGAATTAGAGATGGCGGAATCAAGTAAAAAAAATAAGAAAGGTAATAGACATTCACATAACAGACCGGATGAAAAAATCAGATTACCAAAAGGAGAAGAATTATTCGGAATTGTTGATACTCGTCTAGGTATGGGAAAATCACGTATAAGATGTTCCGACGGAAAAGAAAGAATATGTCGAGTCCCTGGTGCTTTAAAGAGACGTTTATGGGTAAGACCAAATAATATTGTTATTATGAAACCATGGGAATATGAAGGCGATAGAAAGGGAGACATTTTGTTTAATTATACACCAATTCAAATAAAGTGGCTAAAAAAACAAGGACACTTAAAAGAATTGCTAGAACAAGAAGAATTTTAGATGCAAATAAATATACCTTCATCAAGAGTACCAGTATTGATTGGCGAAAAAGGAAAAACTAAAAGATTAATCGAAAAATTAACAAAGTCCAAATTGAATATTTCTTCGAATGGAAACGTAACAATAATTTCTGAAAATCCAAAATCCAGAGATATTGTTGAAGCAATNGGCAGAGGATTTAATCCAAAAATTGCAATTAAATTAACATCAGAAGATTTTATATTTGACTTGATAGAGATGAACGATTTCTCTAAAAATAAATTAAGACAGTCTACATTAAGATCCAGAATCATAGGAAGAAAAGGCTCTGCAAAAAAAATGATAGAAACTTATACAAATACAGATATGTCTATAATGGGAAAAACAATTTCATTTATCGGTAAAGTTGAAGACGTATATTTAGCAAGACGTACAATTGAAATGATTTTACAAGGAAGTCAACACGGATCAGTTTATCGATGGTTAAAAGATCAAATTAAAGATTAATATTACTATTAATTTTATAAAATAAATAATTTATTTAGAAATATTTATAATATAAGGGGTTCATAAATGCTTAATGAGTAATTCTAATCACAAACAAGTATCGGTTGCAGAGTTTTTTGAAAAAAATAGACACCTTTTAGGATTTAATAATCCCGCAAAAGCATTGTTGACNAGCGTAAAAGAAGCAGTCGATAACTCTTTAGACGCNTGNGAAAGCTCAAAAATTCTTCCAGATATCTTTGTTAAAATACAAGATATGGAAAATGATCGATATAAATTAATTGTTGAAGATAATGGACCGGGTTTAAACAAAAAAGTTCTTGGAAAAGCATTTGGTTCTCTTTTATATGGTTCTAAATTTAGATCTACTGGCGGTAAACAAGGAAGAGGTCAACAAGGTATTGGAATTTCAGCAGTTATCATGTATGGTCAATTAACAACAGGTAAACCCGCAGTAATTATATCAAAAACTGCAAAAGAATCAAAAGCACGACATTACAAATTACACATAGATGTAAAAACTAATGAACCAGATATTTTGGAATCNGAAGAAAAAGACTGGAAAAAAGAACATGGTACAAGAATCGAAGTCATTATGGATGGTAAGATTCTAAAAACAAAACAATCTCCTTTTGAATTTATTAAGCAAACTGCAGTAGTCAATCCACANGCTAAATTAGAATATGTTGATCAAGACGGACAAAAACACAAATTTCCTAGAGTAATAAACGAACTTCCGAAGGCTGCAAAGGAATTAAAACCACATCCACACGGTACTGAGTTTGGAGTCTTTAAACGTATGTCTAAAGCGACTTCAGCAAGATCAATTAAGAGTTTTCTAACAAATGATTTTGATAAAGTTGGTTCCGGTACTGCAGAAAAAATTCTTGAAGATGCAGAAATAGATCCTCAAACAATGCCTAAATTATTAAATGACGATCAATTACATTCAATCCACAAAGCTATAGCAAAAGCAAAAATAATGAATCCGAGTACAGATTGTCTTAGTCCAATTGGTGCAGAAGCATTAAGAAAATCCNTNGAATCAGAATANGATTTAGAATTTTCAAAAGCGGTTACTAGAAGACCGACTGTTTATAGAGGATTCCCATTCCAGATCGAAGTTGCAATAGGCTACGGTGGTGAATTGAAAGAAGAAGGTTCAATAACGCTTAATCGATTCGCAAATAAAGTTCCTTTACTTTATGAAGAAGGTGCNTGCGCAGTAACAAAATCACTTAAGGGAATAACATGGAGAAGTTATGGATTATCAAATTCTTCAGGAAGTATGCCTGTCGGTCCTGCAATAATCGTAGTTCATATTGCTTCAGTTTGGGTACCATTCACTTCAGAAAGTAAGGCTTCAGTAGCAAGTTACCCGGATATAAATAAAGAGTTAAGATTGGCAATTCAAGAATGTGCCAGAAGTTTACAAGTATATGTTAAGAGAAAAGCAAAATCTGCTTTGGAAGAAGAAAAAAGAAAAAAATTTAGAGGTTATGCTGATGAAGTTGCAACCGCTGTCGCCAAATTAATTACAGAAAACTCATTTAAATTATCAAAAAAAGATATTGAAACTAAATCTCTTCCAATAAGATCCAAATTATTGGCCACTGCAGAAACAATGTATTCAACAGGTAAAGAATTAAATGAAGTTGAAGGAGAAGATAAAGATGAATAATTCAAAAAAAGATATTATTGCAAAATTAAAAAAAATTGGNGAACAATTAGAGAAGAAGATTAAAGAAAACGATAATCCAGAAATCACAATGCCNGTAAGAACTTTAACAAACGCATATTTCGATGAAAAAGATAGATTAATTAGATTGGGAGACAAAAGACAGTCTAGAACTTTTTTCAACGTCGGACAGTCTCGAAAATTTATGCAAACCGTTCTTATTGCTGCACAAATAAAAGAATTGTTGGAACAAGATAAACCCTCAATTTCAACCAGACAACTATATTATATTCTAAAACATACCATTGAAGGATTAAAAGAAAATACATTTGAAGATCAAGGTGAATCCGATCCAGTAATAGAAGATTTAGAAGTTGCAGCAGATTCATTAAGAGAAGAACTTGGACTTGAACCAACTCCAAAAGGAGTTTTCTGCGGACCTATAACATATAAAGATGTTAGAACGGGCGATGAAATCGATTGTAGAAAAATGGGTAGTGCGGGTGCAGCCATTCCAGCAAACGTAGAACCTTCAGTTATGGAATTCAAAAAATCTGAAGCAAAATTTGTACTGGTTGTAGAAAAATTCGCTGTTTGGAATATCCTTAATCAGATGAAATTTTGGGATAAACATAAATGTATACTGTTAACCGGTAAAGGTCAAGGTGAAAGATCTGCTAGAAGATTAGTATCAAGATTAAATAAGGAACTTAAATTACCTGTTTATGTTTTCTGTGATTTTGATCCATACGGATATTATATTTATTCAGTTTACAAACAAGGTTCAATTAATCTTGCACACTTTTCAGAAAAAGCAGGATGCCCGGATGCTAAATTTATTGGACTAAAATATGATGATATTGAAAAATATAAAATACCCAAATCAAATTGGATTAAAATGAATGACCAAGACATNAAACGATTAAAGGAAATAAAGAATTATCAATGGTTTAAGAAAAAAGAATGGCAAAAAGAAATTGATAAAGTAAAAAAATGGGGATGGAAAGTCGAATCTGATTCATTAGTATCCTTGGGAATCGAATTCATGGGTGAAAAGTATTTACCACAAGTAATAAAAGAAGCAGATTATTTAGATTAAATTTATATATAAAAAAATACATATCTCCTTATGTATACATTTACCGAAGCAATTGCAATAATTTTTTCATTATCTGTACTTATTAAATTTTCAATTTTTTTCTTGGGAAATACACCAACTAAAATTTTAATAAGTAATACAAAAAAAGTTTATGAAAATAAAATGCTGAGAGCTTTATATTTTTTATTATTTTTTGTAACATTTTATTTAGTATCGACAGAACTTTCAATTATTCAAATTGTTGCCGGAATAACAGTGGGATTATTTTTGTATGGTCACATGTTAATGCATTTTCCTAAAGAAATGACAAAAATTGCAGCTAAATTCTACAAAGATAAAAATAAATGGTTACCTGAAATGATAGTTTATATGATCCTTGCAATATGGGTACTTGTAGAAATTTTTGCATAATTTTATAATAAATCGGTACATATATTTTTTATGAGTGAAATTGCATTATCTGTTGCATTTATCGGTATTATTTTACTCATTGGTGTTTTTTTAAAAATTTTATCAGATAAAAAAGGATACCCGTTAACATTATTTTTATTATTGCTCGGTATTATTGTAAATCAAGTTTTTGGTTTTAATCCCGAAGAGAGTTTAACTAGTGTCGGATCATTTGTAACTCTCGCGCTAGTTCTCGTATTGTTTGACGCAGGTATGACAATCAATGTTAGACGATTATACAAAAACATTGCAGCACCGTTTACATTTGGAATGATTGCAGTTTTATTTACGATTATTTCGGTTGCATTTTTTTCTAAAATCTTTTTGGGATTAGATTATATTTTTGGTTTACTATTAGGAAGCATTCTTGCATCAACAGATCTTACAATAATAGCACCAATATTTAAATCCATGAATTTGAAAACTAACATAAAAGAATATATTGAAATTGAATCTTCAATAAATTCTATTTTTGCAGCAGTTTTTGCAGTAGTATTAATTAATTTTCATGAAACTGAAACACAGCTTGCATTTACTGCAGACATTTTATCAACAGGATTACAAACATTACTGTACAATATTTTTGTCGGNGCAGGGCTAGGTATNCTTATTGGNTANACNATCCTTCGATTNATACATAAATTATCTTCTGGNCAAATGCCACATATAGTTATGTTCGGATCATTATTTTTCACNTACGCNATATCTGAATTATTGGGAGCATCAGGAATCGCNACTGCTCTGGCAGTAGGTATTGTNTTTGGAAATTCAAAAATACAAGTTCCAAATATAATAAAATCTTTTGGTGGNGAAATGGAACTAATTCTTGTAACTTTTGTTTATTTTATTTTGGGTGCAATAATTGATTTCCAAATAATGTACACATATTTAATTCCTGCATTAATGCTAATTGCTTTAGTTTATTTCGTGAGATATATTGCAGTAAGATATTTCACAAAGAATATGGAAAAGTTAAGACGATTCACAGTACTAAGCTCACCAAGAGGAATAACTTGTGCAGTTCTTACATTAAGTTACTCCAGTATTTTTCCAAATCCCGCACTAATTATAGGTTTAGTTTTTTCAGTAATTTTAATAAGTTCACTAACAATGTTTTTGATACCAAAATCTCTGCCTAGAAGGTATTAGTCAAACAATAAGTTTTATAAATTAAATTATTCTTTCTGTTAATTAGTCATCTTGATGACATTTCTGTGAAGGCATAGCCGGAGAGAAGCTCACACTGTGAGCAATGGTGAATGCCAGTTACTAAAATTGGTATTATGTAGATGATCAATATCTAGAAATAATTTATTATTTCGATATCCTAATACTTGTGAACAGTGAAACAACTATTCATTATTTTAAGTAAGAATTCCCGTTGATCCTGCGGGAGATCACTGCTAGTAGGGTTCGATTAAGACATGCAAGTCAAATGTATTCTGTACATGGCGGAAGGCTGAGTAACACGTCAATAATCTGACCTTGGGAGGGGGATAATCTCGGGAAACTGAGCATAATACCCCATATTTGCATTATACTGGAATGTTTTTGCATTGAAAGCTCCGGCGCCCAAGGATGAGTTGGCGGCAGATTAGGTAGTTGGTAGGGTAAAGGCCTACCAAGCCAGAGATCTGTAGGGGTGATGAGAGTCATAGCCTCCAGAGGAACACTGAGATAAGGGTTCCAGCTCTACGGAGTGCAGCAGTTACGAAACCTTTACAATGCGCGAAAGCGTGATAAGGGTACCCTACGTGCTAGCTTATAGTTAGCTTTTGCCAAGTGTAAAAATCTTGGAGAATAAGAGGTGGGCAAGACCGGTGCCAGCCGCCGCGGTAACCCCGGCGCCTCGAGTGGTGATCATATTTATTGGGTTTAAAGCATCCGTAGCTGGTTAAGTCAGTTTTTGGTGAAATTTAGCAGCTTAACTGTTAAGAAGGCTAAAAATACTACTTAACTAGGGACCGGGAGGAGTCAGAGGAATGTTGTGGGGAGCGGTAAAATGTGTTAATCCACGATGGACCACCAGTGGCGAAGGCGTCTGACTAGAACGGATCCGACAGTGAGGGATGAAAGCTAGGGGAGCAAATCGGATTAGATACCCGAGTAGTCCTAGCCGTAAACGCTGCCTGCAAGGTGCTGCAATTTCTTCGTGTTTTTGCAGTGTCGAAGAGAAATCGTTAAGCAGGCCACCTGGGAAGTACGGTCGCAAGGCTGAAACTTAAAGGAATAGGCGGGGGGTCACAACAAGGGGTGGATGTTGCGGTTTAATTCAACAATACGCGGGGAACCCTACCAGGGCCGACAGCAGTATGAAGGTCAGTCTAAATGGCTCACTTGACGCGCTGAGAGGTGGTGCATGGCGGTCGTCAGCTCGTGCCATGAGGTGTTCTGTTAAGTCAGAGAACGAGCGAGACCTGCGTCTTCAGTTGCTATTATTCTTTCCGGAGAATAAGCACTCTGAAGAGACTGCATTCGAAAGGATGAGGAAGGTGCAGGCTACGGTACGTCTGTATGCCCCGAATGTCCTGGGCTACACGCGACATACACTGGTTAGAACAACGGGTTGCTACTCCGAGAGGAGACGCTAATCTCTTAAAGCTAATCTGGTTCGAATTGAGGGCTGTAACTCGCCCTCATGAAGCCGAAATCCCTAGTAATCGTGTGTTATTAACGCGCGGTGAATAAGTCCCTGGCCCTTGCACTCACTGCCTGTCAAGTCAACCGAGCAGGGTTATGATGAGGATCTATTTTCGGGTAGGTTCAAATCATAGCTCAGTGAGGCGGATTAAGTCAACACAAGGTATCTGTAGGGGAACCTGCAGATGGATCACCTCCTTTTACAAGAGCACTTGCGGGTGCTCTTGTAGAACATTATATATTGATCATCATAGGGGCTTGTAGCTCAATCTGGTAGAGCGCCCGCTTTGCAAGCGGGAGGTTAGGTGTTCAAATCACTTCAAGTCCATCTCAATCGAGAATCATTGCAATCATGATACATTATCATGGTTAAGGTAAACTGAATAGTAAGCTTAGATACGCCGTATGGTGGATGACTTGGCTTGAGAAACTGAAGAAGGTCGTGGCTAGCTGCGAAAAGCTGGAGGGAGGCGCATGCATCCTTTGATCTCCAGATTACCTAATAGGACTTCCTATATTCTTCGGAATATGATCACTTCGTGATCAGGAACTCAGTGAACTGAAACATCTTAGTAGCTGAAGGAAAAGAAATCAATAGAGATGCCGTTAGTAATGGCGAACGAACGCGGTACAGGGCAGGCTGAATCCGTAATAGTGATATTATGGAGATGTGGTGTTGTCGCAGTGCTCAGAAAGTATGGATAAATCTTCTGGAAAGTTGAACCAAAGAGAGTGATAGTCTCGTAGTTCAAACTTAATGAGTATATTGGCAATATAAGAGTAGCGTACATTGAAAGTTGTGCGTGAATATGGGAGTCAGTAACTCCTAACCCTAAACATTTCTCAAGACCGATAGCGTATTAGTAGCGTGAGTGAACGTTGAAAAGATCCCTTAATCGGGAGTGAAAAGATCCTAAAATCATACGGTTACAGTTTGTAGCGGCACTAAGGTGTTGCTGCTTTCGTATTGAAATATGAGCTAGCGAGTTTATTTTTGTGGCGAGGTTAAGTCTTATGGACGGAGCCACAGGGAAACCGAGTGTGAAAGCGCGTTGAGTCACAGGGATATAACCTGAAGCCCGACGAGCTATGCCTGGGCACGGTGAAGTGGAGGTAAGACTCCGTGGAGGCCGGAAGAGGTGCTGCGAGCACGCGTTCTTATGACCTGGGTATAGGGGTGAAATGCTAATCGAGTTGGGCAATAGCTGGTTCCCACAGAAATAAGCCGTAGTTTAGTCTAAATGGAGCAGTCTGTTAGTGTAGAGTACAGATTGTGTAGTTTGGGGGAGCAATCCCTCGCTGCACTGTCTAACTCCGAAGCTCTCAGATGCGTAGAAGTTTGGAAAAAGTGGTTCGGGTTAAGCTTGAATCACGAGAGGGGAACAACCCAGAGAACAGTTAAGGCCCCAAAATACTGATTAAGTGTACTTAAGGTTTTTTTAGTGAAAGACATCGAGGAGGTGGGCTTAGAAGCAGCCATCCTCTAAGGATATCGTAACAGATCACTTGATGACGCTTTAGGGACCGCAAATGGACGGGACTAAAATCAGTTGCCGATACTGTTCCCTGCCACGTAAAGTGGTACCGGGGTATGTGGGCGTTTTGCATGGGCAGAAGTGTGCTGGTAATGGTGCATGGACCGTGTAATAATGTGAATGCTAGCAGTAGTAGTATCTAAGTGAGGTGAGAATCCTCATCGTCGAAAGGGCAAGGGTTCCTTGGCACTGTATGTCAGCCAAGGGTTAGTCGGTCCTAAGTGTGAATCCTAACCGATTTACACGAAAGGGAAACAGGTTAATATTCCTGTACTACTTGAACTTTATGGCTAAAGATGACGTTTTAGGATAGATGGAGCAGACTTGTCTGTCTGTCTAAGTGTTTAAGACTCCGGAGTTGTGTCATGCAGAGAAGGAGTTGAATACATTATGGGTCGCAAGATTCTGTTGAGTCCTAGAACCCTTGAAAAGTTCTTTAGTTTCCGTTTAAGTATCCGTACCCATAACCGGCACTGGTGCCCTGGCTGAGCAAGCCAAGACGTGTGAGAATAATCATCCTAAGGGAATTCGGCAAAATGGTCCTGTAACTTCGGTTGAAGGGATCCCAGCANTTGCATTTTTTAATGTGAACGCTGGGCTAAGAGACTAGATCGGTCCGACTGTTTAACAAAAACGTAGCTGGCTGCAAGATAGGAATGTTTAGTATAGCCAGTGACTTCTGCCCAGTGCTAGTATCTGAAAGTGGTTTTCAATCTGCCTAAGGACTAGTAAACGGCGGGGGTAACTATGACCCTCTTAAGGTAGCGAAATACCTTGGCCATTAAATGTGGTCGTGCATGAATGGAGCAACGAGGCTGATACTGTCCCTAGGATGAACCTCATGAACTTACTATTCTGGGGAACGGGCCAGAGACTTCTAGTGGGACGATGAGACCCCGTAGAGCTTTACTATAGCGTGTAGCTGCTAATTTGTAGTGTTTGCATAGAGTATATGGGAGGCATCGAAGCATTCTTTTCGGGGAATGTGGAGCCAAAAGTGTAACACCATACCTTCGCTTTGAATTAGCTTACCTTAATTGGAACACCTATATGCGGATAGTTTGAGTGGGGCGCTACCCTCCCGAAAGAATATCGGGAGGACCTTAAGATCAGCTCAGTCCGGTTGGAAACCGGATGTTGAGGGCAAGACCAAAAGCTGGTTTAATTGGAATCTGCAAAGCAAAGATTCCAGGTACGAAAGTAGAGTCTAGAGAACCTCCATGTCTCTCTTACTGAGAGCTGGAATTGATAGAAAAGCTACCTCGGGGATAATTGAGTGGTGCCGTGTTAGAGTACATATCGACCACGGCGCTTGCGACTTCGTTGTCGGCTCTGCTTATCCTGGCTGTGCAACAGCAGCCAAGGGTGCGGGAGTTCACCGATTAAAAAGCATCGTGAGCTGGGTTCAGAACGCTGTGAAGCAGTTTGTTTTATATCTACTAGAAGTGTTGAGAGTCTGAGGAGAACCTGTTCTTAGTACGAAAGGAACGGAATGTGCGAGCCACTGGTGTATCAGTTGTCTGACAAGGCAGGCTGAGCAGCTACGCTCGAAGTGGATAACTTCTGAATGCATCTAAGAAGGAAGCCACCTGTGAAAAGAGACTCTCTGGACACTTGTAAAAGACAAGTTTGATAGAATTGGGATGTAAGTACCAAGGTAACGAGGTATTCAGTCTGCAATTACTAATAGTCCGTATACTTACTATTCAGTTTACATTTTATTTTTGATTATTCGATTAGAATAATTTAGGGTAGTTTTTACTACCTTTAAATTTTTTTTAATTAACTTTATTAGTGATAACTATCTTTAGTTTTTATGGATAAAATAAATTTCAAAAAAGATTTACCATTGATNATAATTTCAGCACTTATTGTNTATATTATTGATTTTTCTATATTCAGTCAACTAAATTTTTTACCACAAGTCGAATATATCCTAGATTTAATTCTATTCTATGTATTCTTTAAAACAATTAAATCAGAAATGAAGAAATCAAAAAGATAATTATTTTTTTCTTGATTTTTCTATAACTTTAAGTTGTTTCATTGGAATAAAATATTTCCAAACTTTATGTTTATTGTATCCAATTAATTTCTTAATAAAATCTTGCCACATAACAAACANTGTTATATATCATATATAATTATATCTCATATGTTAGAGATGCCAAAGTATTCAGTAATAAAAAAATATGATAAATTCGAAATTAGAGAATACGAACCTTCTGTTTGGGCCGAAGTAAAAAATAAATCAAACATATCTTCTTTTAGAATATTAGCAGATTATATTTTTGGAAATAATTCAAAAAATATCAAAATGAATATGACTGCTCCCGTGAAGATGAATATGACAGCACCAGTTAGAATTGGAGAAAAATTCAGTTTTTTTATGGAATCAAAATACGGNAAAGATTTACCTAAACCTATGAACAAAGAAATAAAAATAAAATCTTATGGCAAAGAAAAATATGCAGTAATTAGGTTCTCCGGTTTAACNAATGATGCACGAGTTAAAAAGTTTACAGATATTTTAATTTCAGAATTAAAGAAAGAAAAAATAAAATTTAAGAAAAATTCTATACTTGCAAGGTATGANGGTCCATACAAATTACCAATTTTAAGAAGAAACGAAGTTATGATAAAGTTATAATAAAGCTTTTAAATCACCAAATAACACCAAAAATAACGCAGGGAGGCAGACTGTCGGCATTTATGCTGTGGAAAGTCCACCCACTCGTGAAGTCCAGCGTAAGTGAACTTTAATCGGTTCATCTGGCAACAGAAATAAACTGCTTTGATCGCATAATGATGCTTGTCTGAAGTTGTTCAAAGTTAGGTGAGATATGTTAGATTGGATGAGTGCAAGACCTTGAGTCGCTTAGTTGAATGTCTGCATTTACTGTCCGATTACGGAGTAAAACAAAAGGTGGCTTATATCTCTGCGTTACTTTCAAATATTTTTTAAACTATTATTAAAACAAAACTTATGGCAAAACAAAAGAAAGTAAAGCTACCTTCTTCACAAGGAGGAATCGTTAGCTATTCAGATAGTGATTTTTCATATNTTCAAATAAAACCAACAACTGTTATGGCATTTGTTGTAGTAATTACAATTCTAGCTATCGTTGTTAGACTTTTATGAAAATTATTTCATGGAATGTNAACGGAATAAGAGCAGTAATGAAAAAAGGTTTTCCGGATTTTGTAAAGAAATATGATCCAGATATATTATGTCTTCAGGAGACAAAAGCACATCCAGATCAAGTGGATGAATTATTACATGACTATGAGCATCATTTTTGGAATTCAGCCGATAAAAAAGGCTATTCTGGTACCGCCATATTCTCAAAAATTAAACCTTTAAACGTCAGTTATGGAGGAGGTATTGATGTAGGAGATACCGAAGGTAGAATTGTAACTGCAGAGTTTGATGATTTCTTTTTAGTAAATGTTTATACTCCTAATTCAAAAAGAGGTCTTGCNAGACTTGACTACAGACAAGAATGGGACAAATTATTTTTTAATTATCTAAAGGAATTAGAGAAATCTAAACCAGTTATAACTTGCGGAGATTTAAATGTNGCTCANACAGAAATTGATTTAGCAAGACCTAAAAATAATACAAAAAATGCAGGATTCACNCCACAAGAACGAGCAGGTTTTCAAANATANTTAGATAATGGTTTTTTAGATACTTTCAGAATATTTAATCAAGATCCAGAAAATTATACTTGGTGGAGTTACATGTTCAATGCACGTGCAAAAAATCTTGGTTGGAGAATTGACTATTTCTTAACATCTGAAAAATTAAAGAAAAATATTATTTCTGCTGAAATATTNAAAGATGTAATGGGTTCAGATCATTGTCCAGTAACATTAAACCTTAAATTCTAAATACATATAAATACATATTTAATATGTAGTTATATTTAAATATATGTACATATTAATTCTATATGTCTAGACAACGTATATCGATAACTATCGATAAGAAACTTTTGAAATGGTTGGATAAGCAAGTCAAAGAAAAAAGATTTGCTAGTAGATCNCANGCATTGGAGTATTTAATCGCAAATGAATANGCCAAATTTTTTTTTAGGTAACTCAGTAATTNTTTTAGCTAGTTTGGTAATTTTTATTTCNGCTTTACTTATNCCANCNAATCCNAATTTTGAAGGTTTCACANTAACTAATNCTCAATTAATTGAGAAATTTCCATCAAGCGTTTCACAGAGTGAAGTGCATGAGGCAGGTAATAAAGTCGGTCTAACCGATTTTATTTCTGCTTTAAATTCAAAAAATAAAATAACAGGTATGCCCGCCGGTTCACCCGGTTCTTGTGCAGATATTGCCGATTTTTTAAGTGAATGTGATAACTACGCAGCTTATGTAACACCAGGAAAGTCACCTGCACCAACAAGAATGGAATATGCCACTTTTAGATGGGGAGTTGCTCCACCACCTGGAGATCACGGAGCCATACCGTTACTTGATCCTCCACTAAATATTGGAGATCCCGGCGACTCAGCTTGGAATGACGGAACATTTTGTTATTGGAAGTGGGACGCTAGCAGCGTTATTGTGAGAGATGAGTGTAATAGTAATACTCTTGGCGATCCAGGTCATCCCTACATAGTTGGAGATTATGTTGGAGGCGGAGGCGGNGGNGGAGGCTCCGGTGTCACNGATTTNGGANNNGATCCGNGTTTTNCAAAAG
>NZAU01000083.1:0-2326 GCA_002686215.1 Candidatus Woesearchaeota archaeon | reverse complement strand
GTTTTGATGAAAATNCTATAACTTCAAACGGTCAACTTNTAGGNACNCTANNATGTGATGATACANCAGGTTGTACATATGCTGAANCTTCAGCTCCTCANCTTCTTTATNCAATTGCNTCAAATGGACAAGTAACTATGAATAATGCTGCTATGGATAATNATGAAGAATATCCTNNANTGANAATAACTGTGACTGCAACNGGANTTACCTCNGGTTCTGTTACAGCAGATATTNNNNTTAACATGAACGATNTATCAGAAACNCCTAGTTTTTCTGCTCAAAGTTGTGCTATTGACGAAAATACAATTTCTAATCCNGCAATGGATNTGGTTAGTTGTACATTAAGTTATTCAAATAACGCNGATGGNGGTTATACTCACACNACAGAATTTAGNGAAGTTTCTAGTTCAGGTTTAGACGGAGAAGATTGTTTTGCAGTAAATTCNGCNGGANAAATATTTGTAGTATTAACAGGATCATGTAGCGAGCTTAACTATGAAGNNGATCCAGTAAAAGAATATCGTGTTAGGGCATTAAGTAAGTCCGGNGGAGNNAGCAATAATGATCAAGATGAAGAATATGTTGATCAAACTGTGACTATAAATTTAAATGATGTAAATGATGCTCCTGTTTTAACCGGAATTCCTGATAAAACTTTAAGTCATACTGCTTCATTAGACAATCTAATTGATTTATACACATATCATGATGACGAAGACGGTTCTGATGCAGATGCAACTTTTTCTATATCTTCTCAGACTGATCCTTTATTGGNAAGTTGTTCAATTGATAGTGATCGATATGTCGATTGTACTTATTTAGACATGACCGGATCTTCACACTATTCTGATATTNNTGTTANTGTANNTGATGATAACGGGTTTCCCATTGGTCTAGNTTTTGACNNNTTTAGACTAACATTAACAAACAATGAACCAACAATAACAACTCCATCAATTTCCCCAAGTTCACCTACTGAATCTGATTCTTTAACTTCTTCTTCATCTACTTCCGATTCAGACGGAGATACGGTTACTAAAATTTACGATTGGAGAGTCGGAGGAACATCCTTAGCTTCATTAAATTTACCATTTGATACAAAACCNTCCAGTTCTACGATCAATGATTATACAAGTTACGATAACGACTTTACAAATAATGGTGCAACTTGGAAAAATAGTTCAACTTGNGGATTGAGNGGATCNGGNGGATGTTTATATTTTGATGGTTCAAATGATAGATTGACTAGAGCAGATGATTCTGATTTCGATAGTCTAACTGCATTATCTATCTGTGCATGGGTTTATCCTCACAGCTGGGGTGGTGGTACAGCGTCAGATTTTATTTTTGATAAGAGACACAACTCCGATCCGTGGGATTCTGTGGCATTTTTTTTCCACCAAACTGGAGATAAATTAAGATTAGATTTGGGAGCAATAGACGGTACAAATTATGTTTTAGATTATGATTATGCTTCGGGAGATTTTCCAACGGGAAGTTGGCAATTTGTGTGTGGTACTTGGGATAGTACAGTTACAAATATGACCATATATTATAACGGTGCTAAAGCAAGTTCAACAGGCTCCACCTACGGCGGTACATTATTGGATGCAAACGATGAAGCAGTCATAGGAGTATTAGGAGATGAATTTCAGCACTGGTTTGAAGGATATATGGATAATATACAATTTTATAATCGTGCTTTATCAGCAAATCAAATTTCTTCTATGTATAATTCCGGAACTCCAAATTACAATATTATTCACTTTGATGAAACTACTCTGGGAGAAACTTGGACTGTGAATGTTACTCCGAGTGATGCAATAGAAGACGGAAATGATGGAGCTTCATCCGGTGTAACCGTAGGATCTTCCAATAATGCACCAACATCTTCTGATGCTGAAGTTACAACTAACGAAGATACCGAATTTACTTTTTCTACATCTGATTTTCCATCTTCACAGGAATCAACTACTTTTGGTATTTTAAAACAAATATCTTTTCTTAATTCATTATTTGCATTAGTATTTGCAGGAACATTTGTTGGTTCACTTTCAATTTGAAAATCCTCAAATTCGCCTTCGGCAGTAAGAGAAATTAGAGAATCTGAATCATACGGATTATAAATACCATAATTCAGACAGTGTGTCTCTTTTTCAATTAATTCGACGTATTCAAAATTATATTTTAATCCGGCTCCTGATACTGCGAAAGCTGATGGTATGATGAATAAGATTAACAACAAACTTAGCTTTTTCATATTAGTTTTTACGCTCCTTATTTTTTACTATTTCTCTTGAAATTAAATATTCGAAACCATGAG
>NZAU01000082.1 GCA_002686215.1 Candidatus Woesearchaeota archaeon | reverse complement strand
GTATATCATCAAAAATATTAACACTAGCATATGAGTTGTTATATGCTTGAGTATGAATTAACTCATTGTTACTACCAAACTCAACATTATATGATGCATAACCACCTGCACCAGTACCTGCTATTATATCAACAACAGTTCCATCGTCTTTGATAACTGATACTCCACCATTTNCAGAACCCGCATTACCAACCGCAACGGCAATAGTAGGAACAGGAAGTCCAGTAGCGATATCAACAGGTGCAGTGGGTAGCACGGTCATTGCTACGTCGTTTATAGTCTGTGCAACAATTCCTAAACTATTATAGTCTCCACTATAAGCACCGTTAGAATTCCTACCAGATATTGGAAGATTATAAATTGCACCTGTAAGACCACTTGAAACTTCACGATAAACCCTACTAAAATCGGGAATAAAGTTGACCTCTACAAGACCTTCTCCAACACTTCCATCTACATCTTTAAGACCAACAACAAGTTTACCATTCAAACATGCGATAGATGTTATATCTGATTGAGAACTAGAACCTCCTCTAGGAAGCATATTGCAAGCAGCACCAACTGCTCCAGAAAGATTAAACACCATCCACATCGGAAGGTTTGGATCATCACCGTCATAAATTGTTAATTGTGTTGCTTCCGCTACAATCACAGCAACAGCAGGAAACTCTTTTCTGGTTCCTCTAGTCGATGTTCCTAAGGTTTCATTATACCAACTTCTATCAGTGGTTCTCTTTCTCCAGGCACCACCATCAGAGTCTCTAGAAGTATCATACACAAAGACATCAACAGCAGTTTCGGCAATCTCAGAGTTAATCTGAGAAATTTCATCAATATGAAGTTTCTTGATTTTTACACGATCAGGCTCCTGATAGGCCATACCACCCAACATACTATTGGTGGGAACCTGACTCAGACCAATTCCGACTAGATTAGGCATTGCTTATGATACTCCTTATGACCTTATTTATTGTTGCGTGAGACCTTNTAACTGTGCTAGTGGAAGTCTCTTAGGATAATATTTGGCAGTTCGTAAATGTCCATTTAATTGATCGCTGCCATTATATTGGCAAAAGTATAATTCATCAAGTCCAGATGGTATATTGACGGTAGTATCCGTAAATACTGTGGTTGTTTTATTATTTACTGCCTGGACATCATTTGTTTTATAAGCAGCAGCAACTTTGAAAATTGAATTTGTATGTGCAGAGTTTGTTACTAATGGTCCATTACCTTGATTTACCCCTCCATAGTTTACATAAAAATATCCACCAAGCCCAGCACCAGAAGCAGAAACTATATCTAACAAGTCATTAGTTGTTGTAGATTTTCCAATTTGAAATATTCTACTGGCAGTAGTGTCTAATCCAAGTCTATATGATACATCAATTGTTCCTTCAGTGTTATTGAACCAACTTGAGAAATTTGTTCCTGTAATTTTTGCAATGTCTGCGGCACGAGTCACTGTGCTTCCTGATGTTGGGATGTAAGAGGTTATGAAAGAACCTTTTTCTAATTGAAGACCCCAGAAATCAACCACACGATTATTATTAACATTACTTATTATATCAATAAAAGTCTTAGATGCATTTGAAGGAACACCACTTTTTACAATCCTAACCCACTTGTTTGTCACTAACTGATCAGTCCATGTTCCATTTGGTGATCCATCAGCTAAATCACAAGACATTCCTCCCGTTCCACTAATTGCTCTTGCCCAAAAAGATAGAGTATAAGTATCAGAACCATTTGGTGTGAATGCATCAATATTAATTCTTAATATTGAATCACCTGTATTCAGATTAGTAAATCTAACTGCATTATTACTACCATCAGGAGCATCGATTCCTGGTGTAAGACTAGCAGATCCACCACTAGTAAAGAGTAAACCCCAGTTATTAATAGTTCCAGATGTTTGAACTGATCCATTTCCTTGATAATAAGAATAAGAAACTAAATTAGTTCTTGGTTCTTCAACTAATAATCCAAGACTTTCTCCTGTATCTGGATCATGATCAAATCTTGGAACATTATTAGAAGCGTATCTAATAACACCTAGTTCATCATAATAAGTTCCAACACCATCTCTGGTGAAAGTAATTCTGCGGTCCAGTGTTTTTGTTGCCGCAAAGTTGAGGTCTAATGTGGGTCTGATGGATGGGTATTCAATATCTGTTTGATAAATTGTACCACGAACATGTAATTCTGCCTGTGGGTTAGTGGTGTTAATGCCAACCGAACCATCAGAAGTTATACGCATCTTCTCCGTGGTGCCTACATGGAAATGTAGATTAGGATTGGAAGATCCTCCATTATTCTTAATAAATGCCAGACCACCGTCACCGTTCCGAATAACAACCTCATAATCATCATTTGCATCACGATAAAAACCACTTTCGTTAGACAATCCATCACTATCTGTCCTTATCTGCCATCCAGCAGTTGCTGCAGGAGACTCAACGTGAACTTTTCCTCCAGGAGCATTAGTTCCGATACCAACCGAACCATCAGTTGTTATACGGAAGAACTCATTATTTGGATCAACATCACTATCTGTTCCGTCATATCCATTTTTCCCTACCTTAAATCCATGACCATCAGAGATAAGCATTGCCATTTGATTTCCAACGGCAGTATTACCACCAGAGGCAAAGAACACATGATCACCAGGACCTGATTTATAATCCCACATAATGATGGGATTTTCTGCATAAGTAGTATTTGTCCAATTTGTATACGTTTGATTAACTCTGAATCCATCAGAATTTAATCTGAGAATAAATCCATCTTGATCAAAAACGTCAAGTCTATTTCCCGGATTAGTAGTATTGATACCAACGTTTCCGGCAGGAGTTATACGAAGTTTTTCTGAAAGACCAGAACCTGATATTCCAGTTGCTGTATTGATTGTAAAAGCAGCAGCATCATCATACCAAAGTTGGGTCTTTCCAGATGTAACATTGACTCCAAAATAATCAACAGAAGTTGCGGTATCTTGTAGTAATAGTGCAGGATCTGTTCCAGAAACTTGTAATGTTGGACCAAATGAGGTTGGATTAGTGACTCCAATGCCGACATCACCAGCAGAAGTTATACGAAGTCTTTCAGAAATAACATTACTTGATCCAACTTCACTCGTTCTGAATGTTAAAGAACCATTATCATGATTACCACTACCACCAGAATATACAAGAATACCAGCTACACTATAATTATTATTTTTGAATAAAACTTGTCCAGTATCATTATCAGAAGTTCTTTTACCCTCAAGGCATAGTTGAGCAGCATCACCATTCTTATCATTATGTATTTTTAATACTGTATTTCCTGATTCAGATGGGTTATAAATTTCAAGAAGTCCGTCTGGATTATCAGTTCCGATTCCAACATCACCATCAGAAGTTATACGAACTCTTTCTGATCCATTAGTACCCAAAGTTAAAGTATTAGAGTTAGGAGAATGAACTGTGGCACCAGTTCCTACACTCAGAGTATCGGCAGATAACCTTTCTGTTTCACCAATTTGATATACCTTTCCTGTAGCGACATTAAGATTCTCGCTTGACTTAAGTGATGCATTGGTTCCACCATTATGTTCATAAAGGAATGTCTTATCACTACCAATTCCTATACCGGCACCATCGGTAAGTAAATCTGTTGTGGCGGTAGAAGCGATACCAACAATAAAATCAGAAATTTCAAGTGTTGTTGAATTGATAACAGTCTGTGTACCATCGACAAATAAATCACCTTTAATTCTTACCAGACCAGTATTGTCTCCGACGACTGTCGGATCTATAACCAAATTTGCCGGACCGGCAATGGTTGCGGTAGAAGCAGCACCATTGGAAACTGATACACCAATCCCGGTGGTTTCAAATTTCTTGCTATTATTATGATTAAGTTCTACTGAACCACCTTCAGTTGCCTTGATCATGGTGGCAGTATTCGCCTGATTATTTAATTTGACAACATTTCCAGAAAGTCTTAAGTCTCCTGTTCCCTGATCACTTACATAACTATTTGCTCCATCATGATAAATCTGCAGATCTCCACTATCACCCTCTGCTCCACCAAAATGAAGTTTATCATCATCTAAAAGATGAACTTTACCTCGAAACGTAGAATCACCATCAACGTCTAAGAGACTCTGAGGATTTGTTGTACCAATACCTATTCTATTATTTGCATTATCAACTTGAAATACAGCACCAGCAGTACCAATACCACTAGTAAAATCAGCAAGAGTTGTAGCCTGGGTAACTGCCATTTCCTATATCTTTATTAAGTATTTATTGAATCGATAACAGATTGTGGAGTTGCATCAACAACTGCCTGTGCAGCGGCACGTTGTTCCTCATCTTTGACAATCAATGGATTTCTTACAGTCTCTGTGGTTGACTCCAGTGTCTCTGGGTCTGTTGTAGTAACTTCTATTGTTTCTGGAATATCTTCGGAAGCAACAACTGGTTCTAATTCTAATCTCTCAACAGCAGCAACATACTCACGAAGTTGTTTGTTAAATGTCCAGTTGTCTGCTGCCTCTTGAACCCAAGTAGGGACTGATCCAACAGTGGTTCCACCAGTGATAGTCTTTGGATATCTATCTTTGATTTGTTGAATAGATGCTTTCCAGGCATCAACTCCTTCATGATAAATTTGATCAAATTGATCGGAATAAGGAGGATATTCTGCTTCTCTAAGTTCAACATAAGAAGGTTCAACAACATCAGGACCTTCTACAATTTCAATACCTTGTTCGGCAACATCTTGGATGAATTGTTGGTAGTCTCTGTTTTCTGGGTTCACTGGAATCAAAAAGTTAATCCCATCTTTAACTAAGGATATGCAATGAACTTTGCCAGTATCTGGATGTTTTTTTAGTTTATACATTTTTTATAACTCCGCACTAAAACCAAATGTTGCAGTTGCATCATTATTATTTCTCAACATACAACCTCTACCTACTGTTAGACCAGATGTTGTAGCATCAACTCTTCCAGTCAATTGTGTTGCATCAGTAATTGCAGAAAATGAAGAAACATTATGTGATGTTCCATCAATTACATGCCAACTTCCAGAAATTCCACTGGTTGATGGGGTAGTTCTCATTGGGACTGGAAATTGAAAATGAAATATTGCATTTGTTGTTGAATTTGCAAATCCATTTGCGATAATATTATAAGTATTTCCTTTTGGATACTCATAATAATACCGCTGACATAAGGCAAGTTCCTCACCATAAGAACGATGATCAAAATCAGTGGCGTTGCTCCCTTCTTCTAATTGAACTCCTGTAATGAAAAATCTATTATTATTGCTGTCCATAAAATTAGTTTGATTTGATGTTGCTAGTTCATCATTACTTATCCATTGACCATCAACACCATCATTATAAGTATCACCAGTTCCTAAACAAAATCTTAATCTAATTCCAGTATTAGTTAAATTATCCCAAACTCCATCCGGACATCCTGGAAATGTCAACTCTACTTTCTGCCATTTAAATCCAGGGTTTATAGTGTATTCTCTGATATTGCACCTATCAGTCGCATTATTTTCTATACCAACACAATAAATTCCAGGATAGTTGCATCTTACCCAAAAAGATAACGTAACTGGAATTGCCTTCTCTGTCCCCCACTTAAGACGAGTAATATTATATCCTTCAATATTTTGAAAGAAATGTACATTCTGAGTACCAGAAAGACCAGAGTAGCTTGCACATGCTATTTGCATAGCTTGATAGAATTCTTGTACTTCAGATCCATCAGCATTACCACTTCTAGGATCACNATCTTGATTTACACTAACTGAACCACCACTGTCTTCATTAATTGCCCACCGATCTGGTCCACCATAACTACCACCAGTTGCATTGGGAATTGTGTATGAGGAAGTTAGATTCCTCTGACTAACCGTCATGGCTCCGTTAATCACCATGTTTTTCCGACCAGCACTTATAAAGTCTCTGGCATCTTGAGNAGTNTCTGCTCTCATCAACTCATTACCTTTGAGACCAATCGGTCTTTCAAGTTCTGAAAGTTTTTCTCTAAGATTAAGTGCTGATTTATTAACTCTTACTGTCATTACTGTTCCGCTACGAGTTCATTAGATGCTGATATAGCAGTGGTCACCGCTGTTGTTGTATTATTTATTCTGCGTAGTCCCTGGAATTCACTGCGTCCTGATGAGGTTCCTGCATAAAGAAGATTGGTTGAGTCATCATAAGCAAGTGCTTTTACATCACTTGATGTTCCATATAAAGTGCAGGCAGCGTTCTCTTGGAAGAGATGCTTCTCGTCCTGATAGATTTTTTTAATTTGTTCTGCTGATGGTGCATCACCAGAAATACGGAGAAGAGCAAGTTTACCCAACATTGGATCAGATGGAGAACTAGCAGCATTAGTTCCAATTCTCAATATAGGTTTTGTTGAACCTGGAGTAACATTTCTAATAGTAGATGTTGTAGAATTATCTAATTTTCCATTTAAATAAACTTCTACATTAGATCCTCTCCTTACTGCTGCCATATGATGCCAAACTCCAGCATTGAGAACAGTAGAACCCGTCAAATCTGTAGCGTTTGAAGAAGAATCTTCTCTATGGTGGAAATATATTTTTTCTTCAGTTTGTAATCCAAAATAAAATCTTGCATTACCACCACTAGGAGACCACCTATCAAAAACTACTTGATANTCTCCACCAGCAGTAACATAAATCCAATTCATTAGTGAAAAATCACCTGTGCCGAAATTAAGATCAGTATTATAAGGTTGTTCCAAATAATTACTATCATTTAATCCACTATAAGCAACCAGTTCGGCACCAGTCGCAACGGCACTCTTGGTGATTGTTCCGTATACTTGAAGTCCTTTGTTGTTATAAGTACGGTCTTCCTCTGCTTCTCTAATTGAAACAGAGTTCAAAACAAATGTTGAGTTACTTCCCGTTGGTTTTTCTACAAAGACTTCTGTTATAGATGCCCCTGCAGTAAATNTAAGTGTATGTGNTCCAGTGCTATTNACNTNATCNTTAGTTCCACCAGAAACAACTCCAAACCTAATTGGATTGTTAATTGAATGAATATCAACTGTCATAATATATCTCTTACCTTGAGTCAAGGTTGGTAAACTTGCATTCTTTAATCGTATACCAGAATAATTCTGCGTTGATGTAACTGTTACTCTATCATTTGTTGCATCATATGATGTAGTTGCATTATTTTTTGCTTCCCACTGTGTGCTAAAATCTGCAGCAAAATTATAGTTTGCTATTTTTTCACTTCCAGTTATATTCGTAGTATCAGTATCAGACAGGAAAGTACCTTTGATATCTCCTAGTTGGTATCCCGTATTGTAGGAACTGGTGGCATAGGCAACTAATCCGTCATTATTCTTTATTGATGATTTTGTAGATAATTCATGAATGCTTAGTCCAGAACTAGTCGCAGCAACAATAGTTCTGCTATCAGTTGCAATTACTTGACTAGTAGTGCTCAAGTTTGCTATTGGTCTTGGATGATTCCAAGAATTTCCATCACTATCACCACCATAATATGAGGAATCATTAATATTACTTAGATATCCAGCAGATTCTGATGATAGTAATGGATCATCAAAAATTCCATAATATAATGGAGCAGTCATTAATAATCTAGAAGGACTCATCCAATCTACCTGATGCGCTTTGGCCCCTGTGGTTGCTTTATTAATAACAATCCCATCATCCCTAATGATACTCGCACCACCATCAGTCGCAAGGGCAATAGTGGGAACAGGAAGTCCAGTGTTCTCATCAATCGGTGCATTTGGTTGCACTGTTATTGCTACATCGTTGATATATCTATTGATAATACCAGGTAAAGATGAATCATAGGCAGTAAATCCAGTAGTGCTGTTTCTACCAGATATTGGATTTAAATGGGTGCGTTGTCCAGTGGAAGCATTTGAATACTCAAGTTCATTATCAAGTAAGAAATCAATAACTCTCAGTCTATCATTACTAGCACTACCACCAGAAACAATTTTGCCATTTAGTGCGGTAACACAAGAATTAGTGGTTATAGAAAAATAACTATTGCCCGCTTTGT
>NZAU01000081.1 GCA_002686215.1 Candidatus Woesearchaeota archaeon | reverse complement strand
GATGCGATCAAACATTTTTATTAGAACCATTAAATGAATACTTGGAAGACAACGAATCATACGGATTGGTATTGCTTGATAGAAGAGAGGCACAAATAGCTGTACTAAAAGGTAAGAGTATAAATACCATCTATTCTGAAACTTCGGCAGTTCCAGGAAAATATAAGGCAGGTGGACAATCTGCAGCAAGGTTTGCAAGAGTAAGAGAGAATTTAGCAAGAGCTTTTTATCAAAAAGTTGCTGACGTTGTAAATTCTGAATTTTCAGACTCTGCAATTCAAGTTAAAGGAATAATTATTGGTGGTCCGGGACCATCTAAAGAAGAATTTTACAATGAGAATTTCTTAAATCAAGAAATTAAGAAGAAAGTTATTACAGTTGTAGATATTGGTTATTCGGGAGAACAAGGAATAAATGAACTATTAGAAAAATCAAAAGATATTCTTGCAAATGAGGCCATTATCAAAGAAAAAAAATTAACTGAGAGATTTTTTAATATACTTGGTAAAACNCCCGATTTGGCTGCTTATGGTAAAAATGTTGAAAAAGCGATGGAGCTTGGAGCAGTAGATACATTACTTATCTGTGATTTTTTAGAAGACAGTGAAATAAAAAGACTGNGCAATCTTTGTGAAAATCAGGGCGGAGATTGGACTATAATTGATTCATCAACAAGGGATGGAAATACACTGAAAGGTCTTGGCGGAATTGGTGCAATACTCAGNTATAAACTAACTTTTTAATATATTAACATTAGAACAATATATGTTATCTAAAAANAAATTAGAAAAACTTTTACCAAATAAAAATATTAGAATTTCTAAAGAATATCTAGAAGCAATTAATGACAAAATTGAATCAATAATTAAATTGGATTTNATAGAATCATACAAATATGCACAATTTAATGGAAGAATAACACTCAAACGAAATGATTTGAAATAAGATAAACCTTTTAAATCTCTCTTTCCATCAATTTTTATGTCAGATGTTTCTATGAATGAAATTGGGAAGATGAAGGTTGGAAGATATATTGTATTAAACGGNGAACCTTGCCAAATCACAAATATGTCNAAATCAGCACCAGGTAAACACGGTCACGCTAAATATAGAGTNGANGCAAAAAATATTTTTACAGGAAGTAAATCAAANGTTGTTATGACGGCGCATCAACATGTTCAAGTACCTAATTTGAAAAAGCAAAACGCTCAAGTTTTATCCATAAGTGATAACATGGCACAAATCATGGACATGGAGNCTTATGAAACATTCGATATAGANATTCCGGAAGAATTAAGTGGACAACTTGAATCTGGAAACACAGTAATGTACTGGGAAATTATGGGGAAAAGAGTTCTTAAACAAAAATTATCATGAAAATTAAAGAAGCAGAAGTTAGATTATTTAATAGAGTATTTATTTGCAGAAAATGTAATGCAAAAGTAAGAGCAAGNGCTTCTAGAATTAAAGAAAAATTAATTACTTGTCCNAAATGTCAAAGTAGGGCATTTAGACCAAAAGTAAAAGAAAAGAGAGTAGCTAAGTAAATACTTAAACTTTTTAAATGAATTTGAGAATGTATAATATGCTTCCTGAAATGAATATTGGATTAATTGGTCATGTAGATCATGGTAAAACAACCCTTACTTCTGCCTTATCCGGTAAATGGACAGATACTCATTCTGAAGAATTAAAGCGTGGTATTACAATTAAATTAGGTTATGCAGATATATCTATATACAAAGATGGTAATTCTTTTTCAACTAAAGAAAAAAATTCAAAAGGCACTAAAAATAAATTAATTAGAAAAATATCTCTTATTGATGCACCGGGACATGAAACATTAATGGCAGTTATGATGTCTGGAGCTGCTATAATGAATGGAGCAATTTTAATGGTAGCAGCAAACGAAGAATGTCCGCAACCCCAAACAGTTGAACATTTAACTGTTCTAAAAATTTTAGGTATAAAAAATATAATAGTAGTTCAGAATAAAATTGATTTAGTTGAAGAAAAACAAGCTTTGAAAAATTATGATCAAATTCAAAAATTTGTTAAAAAAACGCTGGGATTTGAAGTTCCAATAATTCCTATAAGTGCGCAAAGAAATGTAAACATAGATATCCTGTTGGAAGCAATTCAAAATTTCTTTCCGACTCCAAAAAAACTAGAAAAAAATGAATTAAATTTTACTGTAGCAAGATCATTTGACATAAATAAACCAGGTTATAAAATTGAAGATATGACTGGTGGAATTCTAGGTGGTACAATTAAATCGGGTAAAATAAAAGTTGGCCAAGAAGTATTAATCTCGCCCGGTATTAAATCTGAAAATAAAGGTGAAGTCAAATGGACTCCAATAAAAACAAAAATTACGAACATAGTATGTGGAAAGAAAATGATAAAAGAAAAGGGTCCTGGAGGCTCAATTGCAATAGAAACTGAACTAGATCCAAGTCAATCAAAAACAGATAGTCTTGTAGGTAATATAGTAACTGATGTAAATAAACCTCCGAAAACATTTTCAAAACTAGATCTTAAGGTTAAATTATTCCAAAATGTACTTGGGTCCAAAGAAATTATAAAAATAAAACCAATTCAAAATAAAGAAATACTAGTAATAACATCAGGCACAGCAACAACCTGGGGTGTATCAAATATGTCAAAAAAAGGTTACTCAATTAATTTAAAGAAAGATATTGCTGCAGAAAAAGGAAATATAGTATCTATCTCAAGAAAATTCGGTTCCAGATGGCACCTTATTGGATATGGAGAAATATTATAAAGTTCAGTATCATATTATAAAAATGAAAATTAAAAAAAATCATATTAAATTATTATTTATATTAATCATATTAATTTCATCCTTACTTTATTTTGCAACAAAAGAAGATCCTTATAAAACATCAGTTGCTCAATGTTTAACTGAAAAAAATGCAGAGATGTATGGTGCTTTTTGGTGTGGTGCTTGTGCAAAACAAAAAGAAGTTTTTGGTAATTCTTTTAAACACATAAATAATGTTGAATGTGATCCTCGAGGTAATGATGCGAATCCGGAAAAATGCCAAATGAACAATATTGAAGCATACCCTACATGGATGATTAATGGAGAAAAAATTGTGGGTGTAAAAACAATTGAAGAACTTTCAATTTTATCTGAATGTGATGAATTATAAAACAATAGGTATTTCTACAGCTAAATATAGAATATTTGATTCGGGTGCAGAGAAGGCTCCCTACATAATTAAAAAACTAATTAATGGCAATTTTGAAATACACAATTTTGAAGATGAAAAATCTCAGATAAAAATAAATAATAAAATTACAAAAATATACGAAAAATATAAACATGAAAAAATACTGACAATAGGCGGAGATCATTCAATTACCTATCCGATATTAAAAAAAATAGAAAAACAATTTGACGTATTTTGGTTTGATGCACACCCGGATACATACGATAATTATAAAGGAAAATATAGTCATGCAACTGTTTTGAAAAGAGTATCTGAACTTCCGAATTGTAATAGAGTATATTTAATTGGTCATAGAGTTGAAGAAAAACCAGAAAAAATATTTTTGAATGAATCTAAAAAAGTTATTAGAACTGATTTTAAAAAATTGAAGAATATTAAATCTAAGAATTATTACATATCTTTGGACTTAGATGTACTTGATCCTTCAATTATGCCTTCGGTAGATCATGCATTACCAAATGGAATGAAATATGATGAACTTATTAAAAGTTTAGACTTACTTATTAAGCCCGAACTATTTGGAATGGATGTTGTAGAATTTGTTCCCGATAATGATTCAAGTGGTAAAAGTGAAAAAATTATAAAAAAACTTTTTAGTTACCTTAATAAAAAATTATGAATTACAATTATATGAAAAAGGCTCTTATAACTGGTGGAAGTTCAGGATTAGGTTATGAATTAATTAAATTGCTAAATTCAGAATATAATTTTACAAATATTTCTAGAACTAAATGTGATATTGCCGAAGAAAACATATTATTGGATTTGAGTAATTCCAAAAAATTAGATAAATTATTAGAAAAAATAGATTNTTTTTATGACTTAATTATACTGAATGCAGGAGTATTGCACTGGAAAAAATTAGGTGATTTTTCGAATAAAGAAATTTTAGATGATTTTAATATAAATATAATTAGTCAAATAAAAATTCTAAATAAATTAATTAGAAAATTAGAAAAAAAGGGGGCAACAGTAATTATAGTTGGATCGGTAGCATCGTTTTATCCAATTCATGAAAATGGTTCGGTCTACATATCAACAAAATCGGGTGTANGAAGCTTAATTGATACTCTAATAAAAGACCATCCNAAGATTAGAACAATAGGAGTTCATCCCCGAGGTTTTACATCTTCTTTACATAAAAAAAGCGGAATGAAAAGGAAAAATAGAAATCGACCATCATCGGAAAATATTGCAAAAAAAATATTTGATATTGTAAAAAATAGTAATGACAATACTAACATAATCTTAGATTAATATTATATACTATAGAATACATAAAACTTATGGCAATAAATACTCTAATTATGGGTGCAGCCGGAAGAGATTTTCATAATTTTTTAACTTATTTCAAAAACAATAAACAGTATAATGTAAAATGTTTTACTGCAAATCAAATACCTGGCATATCTGGTAAAAAATTTCCCAAAGAATTATCTGGATCATTATATAAAAATGGAATTAAAATATATGACGAAANAGAATTACCTTATTTAATTAAATCAAAAAAAATTGAATTATGTGTATTATCTTACTCCGATTTATCAAATAAAGAAGTAATGGAAAAAATAGCTTATGTTCAAACTCTAGGATGTGATTTCATGATTTTAGGTCCTGATACTACTCAGTTAAAATCTAAAAAACCAATAATAAGCGTAACTGCAGTCAGAACAGGGTGCGGAAAATCTCAAATAACTAGACACATTTCTAAAATATTAAGTGATAAAAAAATTAAACATTCAATTATTAGACATCCAATGCCTTACGGTATACTGAAGAATCAAATATTTCAAAAATTTGAATCCTTTAGTGATTTGAATAAATATGATTTAACAATTGAAGAGCGAGAAGAATTTGAAAAACATCTGGAAAATGGAGCAACGGTTTATTGTGGAATTGATTATAAAAAAATTTTAAATGATGCAGAAAAAAATTCTTCCATAATAATTTGGGATGGAGGAAATAATGATTTTGAATTTTATAATTCTGATCTTAAAATAGTTGTTTTAGATCCATTAAGAAAAGATAATGAAATTAATTATTATCCTGGCTTAACAAACTTGATGCGTGCGGATATTGCAATAATAAATAAAACTAATAGTGCCAATAAAACTCAAATAAATAATTGTATAAATAATATTAAATTAAAAAATAAAAAAGCAAAGATAATTATGACAGAATCAATTTATGATACTCCCCGAACAAATAAAAAAAATATATTGGTAATCGAAGACGGCCCTACGACAACACATGGTAATATGAGTTACGGAGTTGCGTATTTAGCTGCTAAAAAGTTAAATAAAAATATAATTAAACCTAAGAAATATGCTTCAGGTTATTACAAAAAAATTTATGAAAAGTATAAAAATTTAGAATATATAATTCCTGCAATTGGATACAATACAAATCAAATTAAAGATTTAAAAAATATGATAAATAAAATTAAACCTGATGCAATATTTTCAGGTTCTCCAATAGATATTAAAAAATTATTAAATCTTGATATTGAAGTATTTAATATNAATTATAAAATNAAAGATAATAAAGGAATTATAAAACGATACATAACTACTTACTTGAATAAATAATTTCGTGATTTGATATTAATGGATTTGTATTTATTCGATTAACAATACCTTCAAGTGAGTTTAGCGCATCGTTAGGCAATTCTGTATCCACATTAACCATTCTAACATCATAAGTACCGTCATTATTGTTAATAATAGAAATGTCTCCAAGATGGGTTTTTTCTAGCTGAAGTCTATCATACAGCTTAGTGCTCCATGCAGAAAAATAAGATAATAACAAATTATTACCGTTTGGATTAAAATAAACCGGAGCTGATGTAATTTGATCTAAACTTCCGGCAATTGTNCTAACTTGACCATTTTTAATTTCTAATTTTTTACCCTTAATTAAATTCTTCCAAACTTTTTTACAAAGTTTATTTTTAACTCGGAATAACTCAAATTCTGTTAATGACATCTTTTTTGTTTATAAATAAAACTTTTAAATATATTTTTTATTGAATTTTTCAAGTCGATTTATGGAAGTTAAAATATTTGATTTTGAAGTTGCAAAACTCATTCTAATATGTCCTTCTCCNGCCAATCCAAATTCAGATCCAGGTATCGTTATAATTTTTGATTGAGATAAAATTTTTTTAGAATAATCTTCAGAATTATTAGAGTCTATTTTAGGAAAAACATAGAAAGCACCTTGCGGTAATANAGTNCTNTATCCTATTTTATTTAATCCGGAGTGAATCAATTTCCTTCGTTTATCATATTCTTTAAGCATTTTATTTGTATGAACTCGTCCGTATTCTAATGCATATTCNGCCATATATTGGGAGATTGTTGGAGCAGAGATNGTTGTATTAACATGAGTTTCTGTCATTTCNTTAATTATATTTGATGGNCCTACTGCGTANCCAACTCTAAAACCACACATTGCATGTGATTTAGAGAAAGATCGTAATGTAATNGANTGTTTCTTCATTCCATTTAATTTAGCAAACGAGGTAAATTTATTATTATCATATATCAAATCNACATAACATTCNTCTGACATTACAAATAAATCATTTTCAATAACTAAGTCAGATAGCTCTTCAAGCATTTTTTTAGAATANATCATACCGGTNGGATTTGANGGNTTACATAGTATAATTCCTTTTGTNTTTTTTGTTATTCTTTTTCTTAAATCTTCTGTGTTTAAGTCAAAATTATTATTCATAAAAGTTGGAGATTCAACAACTTTACCATTCAAAAATTGTATAGTTGGTATATAGCCCATGTAACTTGGTGTTGGTAAAATGACTTCGTCNTTTGGATCAATTGTTGATATCAGTCCAAGCATTAGGGCTTCTTGAGATCCGGATGTTACAACTATATTATTTTTATTATAATTCATATTATAATTTTTTGACAAATCTTCTACAATTTTATTCTTAAGACTTAACCTTCCTCCGGGTGGCGAATAATGAGTTGAATAACCTTTTGCTAATAATTTNCTCCCATAATTCATAACACGTTTACTTGTANTAAAATCTGGTTCNCCNGGTCCAAGAGATATAATATTTTTATCTTGAACTGCCAATTTCAAATAAGATCCNACAATTCCGTGGCGCATATTTTTTTCACGTTTAGATAGTCTTATCTTGCTCATATATGATTTGTATTTTGTAGTATATAAGTTATTTCTTGATAAATTGGTAAGAGATTAAACCCAGAAGGGTCAATAAAGAACCTCCTATNAAAACATCCNTTGATANATATANTAAAAAAAATCCTGAACTTATTATTCCTAAAACAGCNGGAACNGGTATGTTTTTGTAATTAATTGGAACTCTGAATCCTTTTGAAATTTTTCTTTCATTCTTTCTTTTCATTATCAATGATACGTTTACAAAAATAAATGTTAAAAAAATTGTAAAATTTGTCAGTTCAGCAATTTTACTAATGTCATCTATTAGAAGAAATATTGATGACAATAAAAAAACAGCAAGAACTGAATTTGCGGGAGTTTTTCTAGATTTTGATACTTTAGAAAAGAATTTTAATTTCTTATAATATTTTGATATACCATAGAGTTGTCTTGAACCGCCGATTAGTATAATTAAAACAGTATTACCGGTAGAAAATAATGCAATTACGGATAATAATAAAAATGCTTGTGATCCCATAACTGCTGCTGCTGCATCAGCAAGAGGTGCAGATGAATTGGCTAGCTCTTCCCAAGGCATTATAGATATAGCTGATATTGCTACAAGAATGTATATTACNGTAGAAATTATTATTGAATATAAAATCGCCTTTGGTATAGTCTTGGATGGATTTTTTGTTTCTTCAGATAGTTTAGCTATACTCTCGAATCCAATATATGCAAAAAATACTAAGGAGGCAGCAGAAAATATGTTTGACCAACCTGCAGTTAAATCAAAATAATTTACCTCACCAATAAAATTCATACCTAGCGCTATAATTATCAATAATCCAATAACTTCTAATATTGTAAATAGAATATTTGCCCATGCTGCTTGTTTAATATCATAATAACTAAGAAATGAAAATATAGAAATTAATAGAAATGAAATAATTAATGGATTAAAATTAANATCAAATAATTTTGAAAAGTAACCTGAAAATCCTACGGAAACAGCACTGGCGGAAATTATTGACGTTGATATAATCAACCATCCTGTGATAAATGCCAATCTATCTGAAAGAAAACCTCTAACAAATGAATACTCTGCAGAATCATTTGACTTTCCNGAAGTAAATTCNGCATAACTCATTCCAGTAAAAATGGCAATTAAACTGGCTAATAAAAAACTTAGCCAAACNGCATTCCCTGCTATNCCTGATGCAACACCAATTAAAACATAAATACCTGCACCCAATATAATTCCAATACCCATAAGGGTTGTTTCTAANAGTCCAAGAGATCTNTTTAATTGAGTCATATATAAATTTAATTTATTAATATATAAATTATATAGATGTAAAATTTAAATTTTTGATTAATGCAGCGGGTACGTCCGAAGGAATTGAAGATTCCCAATTTAATATGGATTCTTTCTTATTAGACATATCATCTATATTCTTCATTACATCAATCATATTTCCAGAAATTCTTACATCTTTAACTGAACCNATAATTTTGCCCTCTTTTACCTTAAATATGGCATCTCGAGGTAGAAGAGAAAAATCTCCNGTCATGTAGTTTTGATATCTATGATACCAACTATTTGTTATTATTAATCCTTCATCCATTTTTTGAATTAATTTTTCATTAGATTTTTTACCTATCGGAACAACTAAATTTGTTGGTGAAACATTTAATATACTGGAATTAGAAGTTGCTGGCAAGTTATACTTTATNCTCTGNGAAGTGTTTGTCAAGTAATTCTTCATNATACCNGAACCAATTATTTCAGTTGGTTTGGATGGTCTGCCCTCATAATCNAATGGTGCACTGGCATGTCCTCCATTAAGATTTCCGACGTCATAAAGTGAAAAAATATCTGATGATACATTTTTATTTAATTTATTATTTAGAAATGAAAAACCCCCGATTACATTATCGTAGGATGATGATCTACCTATCTCATTTACTAAGTTTGCAAATGACATCGGATAAAAAATACAATCATATTTTCCTGATTTAATTTTTTCGGGAAAAATTGCATTTTTTGCTTCCTCNACAGCAGATAAAATTATTGGTCGATAAGTGAAATTTTTTACACTATTTGATATCTTTACCTTATGTGATGAAGCATCTTCTTTCATCACTCGAGTGGATAAATTAATATTTGAAAATTCATATTGCCCTTCNAAACCAGATGAAGTTAATTTATTGACTTTACCCCATCCATGTTCAAGAACTCCTCCGACTCTATCTGCTCCTTTTTGTATAGACAAGTCAATAACATCTCGAAGTATTTTTGATGAATCTAGATTTTTAACATTTGAATCATATAATGATTTCAAATCTCTATATTTTTTATTCTCATCATAAATTTTCAAATAATTTGTATTTACGGGCGTATTATTTGTAAATCTTATTAAATTTTTAATTTGTTTTTCAATATCTAAATTTAGATTAATGTCNGTATTTCCGACTTTAAACCCATCTTTATCTCTTATGGAAATAAATAAATCATAAGATTCTTGATTCCAATTTTTATTTACAACAACATTATTATTAGCAAATTTATTTTGATTTGAAGTNGATTCTGTTTTTGTAATTACAAAATCATCAACATTATCTACAATTAAATTTTTAATTTTATTAATCATCTGTGATTTATCCCTCTCAATAGTAAGCTAGGTCCGCCCATTGAAACTGGTGCACCTTGCATNGGTTGACCTTTTCCACAAATAGCTGAAGTTAATCCGAAAGAAGATTTGTTTCCAACTCCATCAACTGATGTCCAAAGTTTAATTGTATCTACTTCTAAATTTGGAAATAATAATGGATCTGTTATTTCTCCGTTTTCAATTAAATAAGCTTCATTGCCTTTTGCTTTGAAATTATATCTCTTGTCATCTATATTCCATTCCATAAAATTTTTCATATAAATTCCCTTTTTTACATCTTTAATTAAACTAGCCTCAGTAGATTTACCTGGTTTTACAAATGTGTTTGCCATTCTGATTAATGGCTCATTTGAATTATTATCAATTCTTGCAGAAGCATTACTTTTTAATCCAAAATGCATCGCTGACTGACGATCATGATAGAATTCATTAATTATTCCATTTTTGATTAATGTTCTATTTCTGGATTTTAGTCCCTCTTCATCATATAAATAATAACCTGCCACATTATCAATAGTCGGATCATCATTAATTGTAACATAGTCTGAACCTGCTCTTTGACCAATCATATCTTTTTTAATAAANGACTCTCCTGCTTGTGCAGATTCTCTTCCCAATATACGGTCTGCTTCGTAAGGGTGACCCACTGATTCATGAACCATTATTCCTGCAACTTCACTTCCAATAACATAATCATAAACTCCTGGTTTTACTTTCTTTGCGATATCTATGTTTTTAATCATGGTTTCCGATTCATCTTTTATTGTTTTTGCAACTTTCCATTTATCAAATAATTCCCATCCTCCGACTCCGTTAAAAAAATTCATTCGTTGAGCAGATTTATTTTTTCCTTTTACAGTTAGAAAATAAAACATATCAACATGAGGAACGGTGGAAGTAATTTCAGAACCGTCTGTATTTATATATTTTTTATGAATTTTTTTTGTTGAAAGTGAATATGTTGAATTTATAATCCTTGAATCATTTACTTTAGATATTATGGGTTTTATCTTACTAACATAACTTTCAATATCTGAAAAATTTATTTTATTCTTTTGCTTAACAACATACTTTTTTTTATTTACTTCGGGTTCTGCCAATTCCAAGGATTTTTTATTTATTCTATTAATTGATTTTAGCAATTGTATCTGTTTTTTTATTTTTGATGTAATATTTGATTTCGAAAAATTATCATTTATGAAAACCGATGACATTGAATTATTCAATTTAAAACGAATGAATAAAGAAACTGAAGATCCAACAAAAGAGTTGTTTAATTTATTATTTTCAAAATTTACTCCGGACTCATCAGATTCAACATATCTTGCTTCTGCATAATCTGCTCCAAAATCTGAACAAGTATTAATTGAAAATCTTAGAATATCATCCATATACTAATTGTATAGAAATAAATATAAAATAGTTGTTATCTGTAAGTAGGTAAAAACCTATTTAATTAATCATATACATCGATTATATGACTAACTTGACCATAAAGGGGAATTTCAACGAACATTATATTAAAGCCACAATATTGGATATATATCTAAAGTGGAAAATTCCGGATAATATAGAGGAAATTTTAATTATAGATGATAAAAAACACTTTTCTACCATATCAAAGAGAATTCCTCAAAAATTTAGAAAAGAATTTAAGGAAACTTACATGAACGATCCGACTTCTCTTTCTATAACTGCAGGTGATTTTGATTTGATTATAATATCCATTACTCAGCCCAATGAACAATATTTGAAAAAAAATAAAAAAGCACTTGAAGGGTTAATTGCGCATGAGTTAATGCATGTAGAACTAAGGCGAATGGGATTTGATTATGACGTAGAAAAACTTGCAGATAATGCATTAAAAAATTTTATCAAATCTAACTTTAAACGTGGAGAAAAAAAGGAATATTACAATATATTTAATGAAATTAAAAATCAATGTACTTACGTAATAAAAGACATAATTACAAATCTCAATCTTATAGATGTTGGAATGGGGGATGAGATGTTTGAAGATTATTATAATTATTATATAAACCAAAAAACTTTGAAGACTGCAAATTTAAATATAAACTCCGTTAAAAATTCTAATATTTGTTCAAATTTATCTAAAAAGAAATGTAATGAGATATATAAAAAACAACTTGGAATTGATGTTGGAACGAGCATATTATTTGAACTTAGCTTACTACCAGTAATAATACCTTACGGTAAGGAATGGATAAATAAAGGTACTCGAAAATATAAAAAACTGATAAATTTTATTGGAGATAATTATGAGATATTGGTTCGAGATATTGCGGAAGATATGGATAAACTGATAAAAATGAGTTTTAATTCTAAATTTGATAAAAAATATTTTCAACATTTCTATGATTATATTTTTAAAATTGCATACAAGAGAATTGTACTTGACCAATAAAGAACAAATAAATTTATTAATAAACGCAAATTTATTGAATATGGCAAATGTAATATTATATACAACAAACGTGTGTCCGTGGTGTCACAAAGCAAAAGAATTTTTTGATGAAAATGGAATTAAATATTCTGAAAAAAACGTGCAACAGAATAAAGAGTATCAAGCAGAACTACTAGAAAAATCTGGTCAATTGGGCGTACCAGTTATAACTGTTGGAGAAGAAGTAGTTATTGGTTTTAACAAAGAAAGATTAAAGAAGATGCTTGGAGTATAATATTATGGCCAATCCGTTTACTCAGGCAAAAAAACAAATCATGAATGCTTCAAAGAAGCTTAAATTAAACTCTGAAACTACTTCTAAATTGATGATACCTGATAAATTTCATACTTTTTGGGTAAGAATAAAACTTGATAATGGTAGAAGAGTTAAATTTAGAGGATTTAGATCTCAATATAATAATGCATTGGGTCCGTATAAAGGCGGTATTAGATTTCATCCTGAAGAAACTGCAGATACGGTTTTAGCACTTTCTGCATGGATGACTTGGAAATGTTCTCTAGTTGGTCTGCCCTATGGTGGCGGAAAAGGCGGAATAATTTGTAACCCCAAAGAATTATCAAACTCAGAATTAGAAAGATTATCTAAACAATATGCAAAAAAGATTGCAAAACATATTGGAGAAAATGTTGATATTCCTGCTCCTGATGTTTACACAAATTCGCAAACTATGTCGTGGATGTTAGAAGCATATGAATCAAAAATGAATATTTCTTCACCCGGAACATTTACGGGTAAACCCATTGAATTAGGTGGTCACTTAGGAAGAATTGAATCAACTGGACTGGGAGTAGCAATAAGTATAAGGGAAGCTCTAAAAAATTTAAAAATTAAAATTAAAGGTAGTAAGGTTATAATTCAAGGTTTTGGAAATGTTGGACAAAATACGGCCAAACATCTTGAAAAAATGGGATCAAAAATNATTGGAATTTCTGATTCAAGTACTGGAATTTATGATGAAAAGGGACTTGATATAAAAAAATTAATTGAATATAAAAATTCTGGAAAAAGATTGATTAATTATAAAAATTATAAAAAAATTTCAAACGAAGAAATTCTAGTAAAGAAATGTGATGTACTTGTACCTTGTGCATTAGAAAATTCCATTGACAATCATAATGCACCAAAAATTAATGCAAAAGTAATAGCAGAAGGTGCAAATGGACCCATAACAACTGAGGCTGACAAAATTTTATTTAAAAGAAGCATTATTGTTATACCGGATATTCTTGCCAATTCAGGAGGAGTTATTGGAAGTTACTTTGAATGGTTGATGAATCGAACTGGTGAAAATTGGGATGTTAAAACCTATAATAAAAAACTTGATATGATGATTACAAATGCATTCAAAAAAGTTTTTGAAAAATATAAAAAAATAAAAACCGAAAATATGAGAAATGTTAGTTATATGATTGCAATTGAACGTGTTGTCAATGCAATGAAATTAAGAGGAAGATGATTTACGACGTAATAATAATTGGTGGTGGAGCAGCAGGCCTAGGTGCCGCACTTTATTCTGCAAGATACAATCTAAAAACATTAATTATAGCTAAAGAATTTGGTGGTACTGGAAATATAGCTCATAAAGTAGATAATTGGATTGGAGAACCCGGTATATCGGGTATGGACCTTATGGACAAATTTATTGCTCACGTAGATTCTTATGGTGTAGAAAAAGTTGAAGATGAAATAAAATCAATTAAAAAAAATAAAGAAATTTTCGAAGTTCAAGGAAAGAAAAAATATTCTGCTAAATCAATTATATATTCTCTTGGTATGGTTCATAAAGAATTAGGAGTTGAAGGGGAAAAGGAATTTGCAGGAAAAGGAATTCATTATTGCTATACTTGTGATGGGCCGATTTATTCTGGTAAAAATGTAATTATGGTGGGTGGAGGAGATTCTGCCGGATGGGGGAGCGTATTTCTTTCCGAGCATGCAAAGTCTGTAACTACGATGGTAAGAAAAGACAAAATGAAAGCTGAACCAATTACTGTTAAACAAATGGAAGATAGTCCAAAAATAAATATAAAGTATAACACGGAAATTAAAAAATTCTATGGAGATAAATTGCTGGAAGGAGTAATTTTGAAAGATGGAACAGATATGAAAATAGATGGAGTATTCATTGAAATAGGTCATTTGCCATTAAATCAAATTGCCAAAAATTGTAAGGTTAAGTTAGATAAATCCGGATTTATTAAAGTAAATAATCATCAAAAAACAAATATCAAAGGTTTCTGCGCAGCAGGAGATATTACAACAAGACACACATTAAAACAATTTATCACTTCTGCATCTGAGGGATCCGTAGCAGCAGAATCAATTTATAATTTTATTAAAAATAAAAAATGGTAAAGAACTATTTAATTTTAGGTTATGGTATTTTAATTGCTGCAATTTTATTTAATTTAGTTTTATCAAAATTGGGTCTTTCTTCGTGGTATGATCTTCTTTTGGGAAACAAGGATAAATATACGTCATTAGTAATATTATTTATTATATACCCTATAATATTGGGTTATGTTGCTCAAAAAGTGATGGAATTAATTTAAATTTTCTTCAATATATTTATTNATNTCAAATTTGGATTTGCAACCATTATAAGACATGAATCTTATTTTTCCAAAAACAGGTCTTTCAAACCATGCTCTGTCATGAAGACCTCCTATAGACCAAGCGCAACCCACATAACCATTTGGATCTCTGCCATCTAATTCATATTTATCATTTAGATAAATTGCAATCTTTAAAGCATCTTTAGGAGATTTGGTCCATTCAAGAATTTTTTTAGCCCAATACATTCGCATATATCCGTGCATCTTTCCTTTGTTAACCATTTCCATTTGGGCTGCGTTCCACAAATCGTCATGTGTCTTTGCATTTTCAAATTGTTTGGTTGTATAGATATACTCTCGTTTATCTTTTGCATGTTCTTTAAGTGATTTTTTTGCCCAATCTGGAAAACCATTAAATGAATCATAATACTCATTATAGTAACAATAATTATCTGAAAGCTCTCTTCTTACAAATGCTTCTTCAATAAATGAGTCTTTATCTTCTTTTTTTGCATTAGCTTTACTTACTTCATATACTGCTCTTTGAGGGGAAAGCATTCCATAATGGAAGTAAGGACTTAAATTTGAAATTTGTTTTAACGGGGGTATATTTCTGTTTTTAGAATAATTGTTTAATCTATTTTTAATAAAATCTTTTAACATTTTTATACCTTCATTCTCCCCGGATTTAATCCAGTCAACAGGTAAGACATTCTTATCGACATTTGCTTTCATCAATTTTTCAAAATTATTTTTATTTTTTAGTTTATTATGTTTATTTGTTTTTAATTTTGGATAATCTGAAATGTATTCTGGAAATAATCGATTTAATTTTGGTCTTATAGTATATGCCGCAAATTCTTGTTTTTGTGATGTTATCCATACTGGAACGATATTATGTGCATCAACTTGAACAAAAGGTATTTTTAATTTTAAATTTAAGTCATTTACCCATTTCTTAGAAATTCTCAGTGGTGAGAAGTCAGTTACAACAAAACCTACATTATTTTTTTTAATAAAACTAGTAATATCTTGAACGAATGACTTTGTTAAGATAAACAGNGGAATATTTAATTTTTCTAAATTAGTTTCCAATACTTTTAGTCCATCTAATTTAAATTTATGTTGTCTTAAACCTCCNCCCAGATAACCAATATCTAAATTNTATACCACATATAATGGTACTTTATTTTTTTCTGCAATATTTGCTGCATGTAATAATGCCCAATTATCTTTAGATCTAATCTCTCTATTACACCAATATAATATTGATCCGGATTTATATTCTAAGTCGTTTATTTTACGGATTCTATTCTCATTCATTTTAACAAATAAAGATCAATGAAACCAAATACTGCTTTTGAAAAAATTGGAAGTATTACAAAAAGAACATTATATGTTTCGAGTGATATAAAATTTAATGGATATAATATGAATACTAATGGATATAGAAGCCACTGTATTGTAAAATATTTTAGTAAAAAATCATATTTCTTTTTATTTACTGCTAATTTGTAAAGATCAACCCAAATAATCTTAATAATTATGGCCAGTAAGAATAAACCTAAGTAAAAATATCTTAAATCTCCTAAAAAATCAGCAAATAATCCTGTCAAAATTACGATTGGTTGGAGAATTAACAAATATAACATTATTGAGTAGTTTCCTTTTTTGTTTAAAATTGCAGTAAAATAAAGTGCCATTAATAAAAGNGGAGTAGATACAACCCAGTCAAAATACCTGGCTAAATCTGCTATTGAAGTTTGATATGCAATAAATAAATACATTAAACCGGACCAACCTACGATTGTTGAATGTAGTAGAATAAAGTGTTTGGGTATTTTCCACTTTTTTCCTAAATAAATAAAGCAACCTAGGGAGAAAAACATTACTAAAGAATAAAACATCTCTGGACTCATAAAATATTTAGAGTTAATCATTTATAATATTAATTGCAAAATAGATATGGACATATCAATTATACTTCCGGATCAACTTAATTTAAAAAATCCTGTTTTAGATTTAAAGAATAAAATAATCATCTTGGAAGACGACAGATACTTTGATAAATTTAAGTTTAATAAGAAGAAATTAATTTTTCATCGAGCATCAATGAAATACTTTTTTCAGCACTTAAAATCTAAGGGTTACAATGTAGAGTACAGTGAAAATAACTTAGAAAGTTACTCTAAACATAAAATTCATCTAATGGATCCAATAAATAAAAATATAACAAAAAAAATGAAAAATTTGACATTATATGAAAATATGAATTTCTTAAATACAACAAAGTATAACGAAGAATACTTTTCTAAAAATAAGCTATTTATGGCAAGTTTCTACAAAGATCAAAGAAAAAAGTATAAAATATTACTTAATTCATCAGGAGGACCGGAAGGAGGTAAATGGAGTTATGATGATCAAAATAGAAAAAAATTACCCACTACAGAAAAAGTTCCGGAATTTAAAAAATATAATAGTAAATTTGTAAAAGAAGCAATAAACTATGTTGAAAAAAAATATAATAAAAACTATGGAACTTCGGAAAATTTTTTTTATCCCACTACCCACGAAGAATCAAAAAAATGGTTTAATGATTTCTTGAAAGTTAGATTTAAAAAATTTGGACCTTACGAGGATGCTATATCCGATAAGGAATTTTTAATTTATCATTCATTATTGAGTCCGTTGTTAAATTCAGGTTTAATCGATGTCAATTACGTAGTAAATACGAGTCTAAGTTATTCGAAAAAAAATAATATTCCGATAAACTCTGTAGAAGGTTTTATTAGACAAATAATTGGATGGAGGGAGTTCATGAGAGCCACTTATGTAAAAATATCTGAAAAACAAATAAACAATTTTTGGAAATTTAAAAATAAGATAAAAGAAAACTTTTGGAAAGGTAATACGGGAATTATTCCGGTAGATGATGCTATAAAAAAAGCAATAAACACAGGCTATAATCATCATATTGAAAGATTAATGATTTTAGGAAATTATATGCTGCTCACTGAAAAAAATCCCGATGAAGTTTACAAATGGTTTATGACAATGTATATTGATGCATATGAATGGCTCATGGTTCCGAATGTTTATAGTATGAGTCAGTATGCTGATGGTGGTTTAATTACAACAAAACCATATTTATCTGGTTCAAACTACATAAGAAAAATGTCTAACTACAAAAAAGAAGAATGGTGCGATATTTTTGATTCACTTTATTGGAGATTTAATATAAAATATGAAAAAGTAATTTCCAAGAATGCAAGATTGTCAATAGTTGGTGCACTATTGAAGAAAATGTCAAAGGAAAAAAAGAACGAACATATTAAAAGGGCAGAAAATCATATTAAAAAATGATATCCTCTATGGTTAATTTCATGGGTTATTTTCTAGTTATTGTATCTATTTTAAAAATAATTGATTGGAAAAAATTTTCAGAAAATTTTTCTAAATACGATTTGATTGCTAAGAGAAGTAATATTTATTCTGTTTCTTATCCGATTATAGAATTGGTTATTGGAGTTGGTTTCTTAAATGGAATTTATATAAAAGAACTTGCTTCAGTTTTAGCAGTTATTATGTTTGTTGGTTTGGCGGGAGTTATCAAATCATTAAAAGAAAACAAAAAAGTTCAATGTGCTTGTTTAGGTAAGTTGGGACATAAATTAAATATAAAACTCACTCAATTTACTCTATTTGAAGATTTACTAATGGGAATTATGGCATTAATAATCATCCTTTTTATGTAATTATTTACGTAAAATAAGTGGTTTTTTAAGAGAAATATCAATTACAGTTGAAGGTTTTCCTGACAGTATCCCTTCATCAATTATTACATCTACTTTGGATTTAATTTCTTTTTTTAATTTTTTAGGATTTACTAAGTGCGGCTCTCCAGATATATTAACTGATGTTGTTACAAATGGTTTTTCAGATTTTGAAACTAACTTTGAAAAATTACAATCTGGAATTCTAACTCCGACTTTGCCCGAATATGAAATGTGTTTAGATATTATTGAGTTATTTTTTGGTTTCATAACTAATGTATATGGCCCAGGTAATTTATCAAGATATTCTGGATGAATTATTTCAAAATTATTTTTTATCCAGTCTTTAGAAGGGGCAATTATAGAAAATGGTTTTTCATCTCTTTTTTTTATAGATCTAATTTTTAATACGAGTTTATCATTAGTAGCATCACATCCTATTCCGTATATTGTATCTGTTGGATAAACATATATTTTTTCTAAATTTATTTGATTATTCATAATATATATAAATTAAATAAGTTAAAAAATCTATGAAAAAACCAGATTTAATGAAGCAAGCACTTAATATATTAAAGAAATATAGAGAGAAAACTCCTAAGCAAGACAAATTTGATGAAGAACCTTGCTGCTCGGGAAATCATAAATAATGGCTAAATATAAAATAAAAATAGATTTGGATGAATGTATTGGTGCTTATGCCTGTGCTGCAGTATATCCGGAAATGTGGGAAGTTGATAGTAAAGGTAAGGCTCATCCAAAAATGGGAAAGCTTATAAAGGAAAATTCAAGTGAGTGGATTATAATGGATGAAAATAAGTTCGATTTAGAACTAGCTAAACGATCTGCAGAAGTTTGTCCGGTAAATGCAATTAAAATTGAAAAAATAAAATGATAACAAAAGATATGACAATTGGTGATGTGATAAAAGAATATCCTGAAACTATAGAAATTATGCTTTCTTACGGTCTTCATTGTGTTGGTTGTTCAGTTCAATATTGGGAAAGTATTGAAGGCGGATGTAAAACACATGGTTTTGAAGATGAAAAAATTGAGAAAATGGTTAAAGAAATGAACGAAGTACTTGTGGTTGATAAGGGAGAATTTACTGTTTCAGATAAAGCGATAACAAAGCTTAATGAGATGGCTCAAAAACAAGATAAATCTCCTGTTTTAAGAATTAACGTAGTATCTGGTGGTTGTTCTGGTTTTCAATATCATTTTGATTTTGATGAAATAAAGGATAA
>NZAU01000080.1 GCA_002686215.1 Candidatus Woesearchaeota archaeon | reverse complement strand
TGTCAAACCATGATCGATAATAGTTAAGACTAAATCACCAGTTCTAGAATTGTAAGTAGCATCTGTTGCAGTGTGAGTTCCTCCATTATTATCAGTAATTGAATTTACTCCAGCACTTACAAATTTATGATCATACTCTATATCTACTACACTTACTCCAATAGAAACCAATCCATTATAACCAGAACCTTGATGATCCAAAGTTCCAAGACCCACAGATATGAAAGAACCTCCAGCACCAACAACAGCAGTGACAGACGCCCCTACAAGAGGTGCATAACCAAGTCCTGGAGTAGAACCAAGAGATACAATTATACCTCCTCTAGGAACCCCATTTTGATTAACGTCAGAACTTGAAGTGATGATGTCATCATCAACTGGATCTTTTATTCCTGTAAAAACTATATTAGTTGTAGATCCAGCATCATTTAAATCATAATTATTCCCTTCATTATTTGATGTGGTTGGTGTTTGGAATATTTCATTTACATATAAAAGACCACTTCCTGGTTCAACATAATCAACATCCTGACCGGAACTCTTTATCGTAAAAGTTCTACCAATACCATTAAATTGTGATGAAATATCATCATAGATAATATTTTTAGAATAATCCTGTCTTAAGAAGACTCTACCATTAAATGATGATCGTTCAAATTTTATTCCCGAAGGATTTTCTCTATCATTTTCTCCAGATCCTTTTGGTGCAGATGTGAAATGAAGTTTGTTTCCGACGATATTGTAAGATCCTTTATACAATTGTGCTGTGCTTCCAGAGGTATGAGTGCTCGCTGTAGAACCAACAGCACCCCTCTTTGCTTTTATTAAAGGTATCGTACCAGTTCTAGTTATTGGACCAGATGCAGTTGTTCCTAATCCAACAATAGTAACTTCAAGATATTCTTCATCAATTTTTATTAAATCTCTTGGATTAACTGTAGAAATGCCACTTAATGCAATATATTCTTGAGAATTAGTAATATTATCACTAATTGTATAAGAAATTGGTGAGAATGCAATAGGATGTTGAATTATACCATCAATATTGATCAAAGTTTTTTCAATATTCTTATTCATGGTTAAACTATGTGCATTTCCTCCACCAGTGTTGGTAAATGTAAATGCAGATTTGGAATTATTTGTTCCAGTTATTTTAAATGTGTTTGGATCACTAACAATAGCAAATACATTTGATGGGCAAACGTCCGTCGTTAATCCGCAAATATATGATTGTCTACTTGTAGATGCAGTACTGACATTGGAAAGAGAAATACCCAATCCAACATTATCAGTGTAATATGTTCTTCCAATTCCAACATCAATAGTTTGATTTGAGGTTACTGTTTCTTCGCCAATTGATTGAATTGTTCCCAGTGAAGTTCCATCGCCAGAGAAAATGCCAGCATTAACTTTAAATATAGAAGTATTAGCAATACCAGTTATAACGGTAGATCCTACACCAACAATATTTCCGGTAAAATATTGGAAAGTATTTCCAATACTTACAATTTGTGTTGATGCTGGAACTGATGGACCACTAACAGTCTGACCAACTTCGAAAAACTCTAATAGTGATGAAGAAATTCCCGTAATAGTTGAAAGTCCAGCAATAAAGTCACCAACAAAAACTGTTCCACCTACAGATGTTGTTCCAATTCCAATAGAAGTTGCTGCAACTCCTAAGAAAGTTGATCTAGGAGTATATGTTAAACTTTCATTATTACTGAAAAAGTGGTCACTTATTGAAAATACTCCAGTAGATGTATTTAACGTTGTTGCATCTGTAGGATCAAATGTTTTTTGGAAAATTGGTACTCCATTATATTCCATTTCAAATTCTAATTGGTCATTTCCATCACCATTAATTGCATTAAATCTGCTATTTTTAATGGATTCTGTAATATTCCCATATTCTTTATCTAAAGTTATATTTTCAATATCCAATTCTCTGTAGAGAACTTGAGAATAGATACTTATCTCATAATTTGCATTAAAATCTGGATAGAACAATAAGTTTGCATTTCCGCCAACAATATTTGAATCAAATGTTCCGATGCCAGTTGTACTTGCCATGGAAACATAGAATTTGGGCATTATAAAAGTATCTGTTTTGTCATCCAATAATAAAATTTGATGAACAGATGTATTGCCACTATCAATATTTTTAATTTTCAATAGTGATTTTGAAGATCCAACTGTATTTGAATCAAATGATGCTACAATTGTTCCTACTCCAACAGAAAGATTTCCAGTTTCAACGTGTGTTGATTGGAGAAAAGCAGATCTTTCGGAACCTTCTGGTTGCCCATTTGCCAAAAATCTATATGTAGACCCAAGACCAACTGAAGAAGGTCCAATGTTTATAGTTTTTGCCTTGTAAATAATATTATTTGATTTCAGATTAGTTAAATTTATCTTCAGAGTTCCACTTTCAATTGTAGAACCAATTGAAACAAATGGTTCAGAACTCTTTCCAGCCAAATTTTCAGTATCAAAATAATATTCTGCGTGATTTGAAATTGTTCCGTCATTGACAGTTGCGACTTCAAAGAAATTCATTTTATCTGTCAGTGAATCTATAGCAATAATTTCAGTTAAAATTGCTTCAGTAGAAGATGTTGCAATACCAACTATTTGTGAAGTTGAACCAACTCCCACCGTCTTAACATTTGAAGTGATATCAACAAATCCTATAGAAGTTGTTCCTATCCCACTTAATCCAGTGTCAAAATTATTTCGATATACTTTAATATCATAAGTTCTTTCAAAAGGATCTTCAGGTTCATATCTCAAAGACAAGTTTCCAAACTGATCGAGGAATCCACCAACTTCACTGTAACTTTCTATTTCATCCGAATTTGATAATGTTCCCCTATTAATAGTATAGCTATTAAGATTATCATTTAAAATGACTAGATCATCAAACTGTTGTTCTGTGCTACCAATACCAACACTTTGAACTAAGAAACTGGAATATTTTAAAAATCGTGGATATGTAATAATATCGACATATTCTTCTTGTCCAAAAGTAACACTAGAAAATTCATTTTCGACATTATCAATTGATAATACTCTGTTAGATTTGCATACAAAATAATCTGTCAGGTTTTTATTCTGGAATTCAACATATTTTGATTTTTTAATAAATTGACCAATACTACCAGGATTTAAGTCTGGTTCTAATATTACATCGATATCTTTTACAATATCAAAATCTTTTATTCTATCAATTCTTACATCTGTATTAAAGTCAATAACAAGTGAAAGTGTTGAAGTAGTATCTCCAAGACCAATTGAAACAGAAGAAGTGATTCCAACATCTGCAAAATTCTTTAATCCTGTTGAGTGTACTAATTTATTAACAGGATCTATTAAAGTTTCATATGGTATAGGACTCTTAATTGAATATGCTAATTTTTGATAGTAATCATTATCAGAAAGAACTTGATAGTCTTCGCTTAATGCACCCGTATTTGATCTCCATCCATCACTAGTCGTGTTTATTGGATCAATTTTAAATCTTCCGGATAGGGAAGTAATTTTATTAATTTTTGCAGTTGATCCAGAACTTATACCTTTTATACTATATCCAACTTTAATGAAATCTGGTCCATCTATTTTAGCAATATTTGCCTCGGAACTTATGATAATATTGTCTGAAAGCACATATCCGTTACCAATATCTATTAATATTTCCTCATTAGGAATAAATGCACTTTCTTCTAGGGTAACTCCAAATGTTGGAAGTTTTGATCTGTTAATTACAGATGCAAAGGTTTGTGTTGTGACAGGAGTTCCTGCATCAGATGTAAATTTACTTATATCAAATACTATCTTAGCTGGAGATGTATTTTGATATTCTGATACAGTAAAATATCGATATCCAAGATCTGTAGAATTAAATCCATCACCACTTGTTCCGCTTTTTTCAATTCCCTCAACAAATATTTGGTCATTTACTGCAAATGGGGGTGTTAAAAATCCTCCAATTGGTGTGCTTAAAATGCAAGTTACAATTCCTGACTGATGTTCAATAGTGTTTATTAAAACACCGTTAGTGTTATTTGTTGGAATTAATTCATATTTTTTCAAATCCAATCCAGTCGCATTTACTGAAGTAACTCTAGAAACAGAACTTCCATCCAATTCAACAATAAAGGATGCAGTATCTACAGATTCTCTTGTTCCAGCATCAACCAAAACGATTGATGGTTCTGAATAATAATCACTGCCACCAGATGTTATTGTGATATCTGATATTTGATGNTTTTCTTTTAAATTGGCAACAATTGGAAGAATACCACTTGGTGATAAAGTTTTGTCTGTTGGGAATGAAAATCCAGTATTGACTATGTCAATACTTTGGGGTACTCCTATGGTATTAGACAATAAACTTATACCTGCACCATCACCCGAGTCACTTTGTACTCCAGTAAATGATGGTAATGAATCATAATTGAACCCAGGAGATACTTTTCTAATCTTTGATATAGGTCCAGTTGCAGTTTTGGAATTTGTCAAATATTCAAAAGATTTTACATCTGATGATGTATATTGTGGCACTTCTGGTAGACCAACAAGATTAACTGTAAATGTAGTTAATCCAACACTTGAAACTGTAAATGAGTCATTATAAAAACTATCAATATAAGAAATTTTAGAGAAAGACTTTACATCTTTATCTGGCAAAATAAAATCACCCGTTACTAGATCTTCAACAATATAATATAAATCATAATCAATACTATTTGTATAATTTAAAGTTATTTTTGCCCCAGATTGTCCTGGAGTTCCAACACCAATTACATTGAAAGAACTTTCATCTGATGTTGAAATGAATTCATTAACATAATTGTTATCTTTAAAGAATTTAATTGTTTTGTTGGCAAACGAAGAATCACTTATATCAAAAACTAAATTGTTATTTTTGATTACGTTGATTCGTGGATTTACAAGACTTAATTTTTGAGAACTTCCTCCAGTTCCTCCAATACTGACTACTGACAGATTTTTTGAAGTTGCATCATATAAAGTTTCTGATAAAGAAATTACGTCATCACTTAACTTTAAAATATAATAATAAGAATCAAGAGATAATCCAGCAGCTGCTGTATTTGCTTCATAAAATACTTTATCTCCAGTTACAAAATTATTATTTGGAATGGTTATAGAGTTATTTGTTGTATTAATTCCCGATGAATTAAATCCTACAGGATTGATCAAAATTCTTTGAGTATTATTATTGAATATTGATTTCAACGATGTTGAAGTTCCAATTCCAACATTATTATTTGGAATTACATTCAATTCTACAATATCATCCTTTTGCAATCCATGACTGGTAGATACAGATACTGTAGCATTAATTTCACTAACATCAACTGTTATTTGATTATTTTGCGATTCCAAATAATATTCATAATTATCCGAACCAGTTGACATCCAGATCAACTCAGAATCTGGATTTAAAAGTGTCATTATACCAACAACATCATCAGATTTTTTATTAATATAAACCGTTTCACTTTCGGAAGAATTTAAAAATTGGAAAAACTGGTTAGTAGTAAGAGAATAAACATTAGCAAATCCATTTGCTCCAGAAGGACGAACAAATGTTACCTTTTCATTATGTTCAAATCCATGATTTGGGAGATAAAGTGATCCATTCAATATTGATATTGTATTTTCTATATTATTAATTGTGTAAGAAATTTCTGACGAAACTCCTATAGTAAGTCCTTTTGCGACTGATTGTTTAGGATTAAAATATACCTTTTTATTTTTAAAAGAGTCAATTTCATCTATAACAAACGGTATTGTGAATGAATCTGGTCTATATGTAACAACGGATCCAACACTATGTGCTATGCCCGAAAGAGACCTTTTTGCTCTAATAATTCTACTATTACTGAAAACGTTCAATACTTCCATATTTTCAGTTCCAATTCCTATGGTACTGCCTATGGAAATAGTTTTCGGAATAGACGACACAAAAATATCAGTAACTATTCCAGAGTTAATAATTATTTCTTCACTTAAAACTGATGTATTATATTCTACATTAATTTTATGGAATCCACTCAATCCAGGTATATTAGTTGACTCATTATCTATCTTTACATAATTTTGATTATTGAGAGAATGGAAAGGATTGACATGAAGTCTCAATCCAGACGATTCTTTTTCCAAAACAACGTTCGATTCTTTTATTTCTGTATAAGAAATAGTTGTTATGTCTTTACCTTTAATCTCAGAAACTTCTGCAGAAACTCCAGATCCTTGGACTTTGGAATTGTCAAAAGTTAAAGCATCTCCAACTTTATAGTCAAATCCGTCTACATCTACTGAAAAGGAAGAAATATCTCCTTTAGATGAAAAATCAATTGTTGCAGCATCAAACCTATCAACAAATTCAAAATCTATATAATCATTCTTAGAGAATTTTTGTCCAAGTCTGTATGGTGCAGTATTTCTCAATAAACCTGAATTTTGTAAGTCAAAGTTTTCTTGATTTTGATCTAAAACTCCATCAAGAAGATCTGATTTATACGTGTCTCCTATAAAATATGGAAAATCTGGTAAAAATGTTCCAGGAATATTTGGATCAGGAACTATCGTTGAAAAATATGCATATATTCCCTTTGGAAAATCTGGAGTTTTTGTGAATCTTCCATTATGCTCATCCAAATCTCCAGAATCATCAAAAATATAATCTTCAACAAATATACCCTCAGCAAAATTTGCTAAACTTGGTCTATCATAAATTTTAGAGGAATCTAGAGTATATCCAGACTCAAGTCTCTTTACTATGGTAGCATCATTTGAATTTGTGTAACCAAATGATCCATAAATCGGATTCCCATCATATGCCCACCCAATAATTGGTGAGTGCTCAGATCCAGAATTTTCTGTCCCAAAGTTATCTTTTAAAGATTCTCTTAATTTATCCAAATAACCAAGAACTGTATATGTTCCGTCTTGAGTATTGATTATAGATTTTATGGTTTCATTCCCAAATCTTGAATTTGAGTTGATTGTTAAAGGTCTAATTCTTGGATTAATTTTACAACCGTTTCCAACCGTTTCAACACTAATAGTAGCAGTTTGTTCGTAACCAATACCACCTTTTATTACAAAAACACCTGTTAATTTTCCAGTGCTAGTATCAATAATTGGTTTTAATTTTGCGCCAGCACCAGATTTTGTATTGATTGAAAGATCTGGTAATGAGTAGTATTCACTTCCACCATTAAGTACAGTAACACTATCAATTACACCATTTATAATTACTGGAGATACTAAAGCACCTTTTCCATTTTTTATAAGAGTTTGGGGTGGATTTTCGTAATTTAATACTTCAGAACCATATCTACTGCCAGATTCATTAATGCCAATATCAANAATTCCTCCTCTAACCACAGGAGTAGCAGTGATTGTTTGTCCAGCATTTACATATGATGCTTTAATATCTACGGTGATAGGAGAATAATTAAACGTATGATCTACATTTCCGCCGATACTTCCAAAATTTATATATTTCTTTTTAGAATAATCAGTTTCATTATTTGCCAATCTAAAAGAATCATCATCCAATTTAATTAAATAATAATTTTGCGAATTACTTAATCCAGAAATTGGACTAGTGCTAGTATATTTTACAATAGAACCATCATCAAATCCATGGTTTTTGAAATTAATTAAGGAGCGAGTTGTTGATACAGAAGTACTTCTATTTTCTGCAGTAATGGTAAGACTTCTATATTCGTATCCACTACCAGAATCAATTACACGAATGTCTGCTAATACTTTATCATAATCAAAGGTTCTTATTTTATGAATACCGGCAGCATTTGTGGTAGTGAATCCTACAGTATTAATTCCTGCGACATAATCATTTAGTGATTCATATAATCCTATACTTTTGGAAGTTATATATTTTACATAATAAGATCCACCATTTAACAGAAATCTATTTTGATCTAAATTAGATCCACCAAATGTTCCTATTCCTAATGGATCATTGTTATTTTTATTATAAACTACTTTTTGCCCATCACTAAAATAATGATTGTCTACAAATGAAATAGAATCTGTGATTGAATTGACACTAGAAGTTGCATCAAATTCAATTTCTCTATGTTTGTTTTCAATAACTGGTTCCAAAACACATCCAGTACCATTTCCGCCAGATATTGTGACTGATGATACTTTCCTAACTGGCACATTTTTTACATCAAGTAGAACTGATTCTACAGATCCAGAAATAATTGGAGTAACTAAACACGTAGTTCCGCCAATTCCTGTTGGATTGTCTATTTGAATTTGTGGCGGATTTACTACATCATAATTTTGCCCCTGATCTAAAACATCTACATCTTGTATAGGACCATAAAAAACTCTATCAGCATCTTTATAGGTAGAAACTTCAACTCCATTAATCAAGGTAGCAACAGTTGTGTTTGGAGTTGTTTTTATCTTATCTCTTGTATTTTTACTAGTTTCTAATGGGAATTTTCTTAATGAAAGACTTGGTACTATTTCTTTTGAGAAAAGTCTAGATAATGTAAATTTGTGATTGGATGCAGTCGATGAGTCTGTAGATAGTGTTAAGAACGTATCCGTAACCACCGCAGATAATGATGTATATAATTTTATAGTATTTTGATTTTGAACCTTGACAAAATATTCTTTATTGTTTTCCAATCCACTAATTGAATTTCCATCCGCAGAATGGGTATAAGTTACTTTATCTCCCAACAAAAACTTTAATGATGTTTCCGAAGAAAAAGTAATGATATTATTACTTACTTCATCTAAACTCTGAATTTCTACGGATATATCTTCCGCATTTATTTGATAATCTGGTATTGAATTTGTTGCAACGTATATATTTTTACTATCTTCATCATAGGTATTCTGAATATTTGCCATAATATCAGAATACTTCAATGGTATTGAAGTTGATGAAATTTTTGCTTTTTTGATAACTCTTCTAATGTCCAAGTTCAAACCTGCTGACAGATTGATGTTAGGATCATTAAGAACTAAATCTGAAATCGTTAGATTTCCTTTTGTGAAATCCGATTGATTTATAGAAACGTTAAGAACAGTTGCTTCACCAATTGGTTGAATAGAACCTCTATAAAAAATCTGAATATCGTCTCCTACTTTCAAACTATTTTTGTTTGGATACTCCCGCAAAACATGTGAAGTATTACTAGAAGAGCTTTCAATTTGAAACCTAGATGCGGTATTGTATATCCAACTATTAAAAACAAATTGCTTATATGTATTGTCTATCCCAACATCATCAACATATTCACCCAAATTATTAATACTTATGGGGTCATTTTTTTCTACTAAAGTATAATTACTNTCAAAATTAAATTCTGATAAAATATTTTTAACTTCAAATGTAACTAATTTTGTAACATCACCATCTTCATATGAATATACATAATCGCTAGATTTTACCTCATCTGAATCAGAAATGTTTTCTAAAATTCCAGTACATCCAAATAATTGATTCACCGATTTTTTGGCATATGATATGGAATTGTTTCCAGATATAACATTACCAGAAGATGGAAGTCCAACAGTAGAGTCTACTGTTATTGTATTTGATCCTGCAGGAACATCTCCAATAACTTTACTTACTGGAGTTTCTTTAAAGGATCCTATTAAAAGATCTCTATCATCATATCCTTCAAATATGGAAATTCTGTATATGTCATCTCCACCTGTCGATGGATAGTAATCAATTTCAGATATTGGTGCAGATGCTGTTCCATCTGAACTTATTAAAGTTTGTCCAATTATTTTTATTGGATTTTCGCCACTACGTAATCTAGCAAAAAGAACTTTTCTTCTAATATATTCTGCAGAAGATGACTTGATTAAAAAGTCCTCAGTATCTATTATTTCTGCATCAACATTATAAAGAACTTTGAATAATATTTTAAATGAATCAACTGTTCCCTTTGATTGGAATAATGATTTTGATTCTTTGATAAAGGTTCCTAAATTAAGTCCCGAAGCAAAATCAACTTCTTCTAGACCAGGCAAAAATTGATATTTTAATTTCTTAAAAAATTCCTTTAAAAATAAATTACTTAAATTTAATACCTTATCATTTGTTGAATGTATTCCTACAGAAGACGATTTGAATACTAAGTTTTTTTGTCCTCTATCTTCGCTGTCAAAAGATTCAACTCCACTAAATCCACGTATTGCGCCAGTGAAAGAAGTTGAAGTTTTTCCAGTATATGTAATTATTTCATCATTTATTTTCAACAATCCATATTCATCAGGAAATCCAACTGTAGAATCTACATAAATTTCATCATCACTATAAAATACATCTTGTGTAAGGACATATTCTCTTGATACTGTATCATGATTAAGATTGTCTAATTTGAGATATTGGTCAAAATTGCTACCAATATCTAAAGAAGATCCTCTATATTCTTGGGAAATATAATATTGTTTTAAAAATTCCACAAAATTTTCTTCGCTTGAAGAAACAAACTCTGGAATTTGATTTTTTATAATTTGACTTACTTTTACTCTTGCGTCAAATTTAGTATCTGCCATACTACCTCGTTAACTTTCCGTTTGGATAACTTGATGTTGTAATATATCTTGTTCCAGATATACTTTCCCCAGAAGATATTGTATCTCTTCTCATATTTATCGTAGATGTACTAGCGCCAACATCAAATACTAGGAATAAATCCTTTAGTCCAATTACATCATTAGAGTCTGGAAATGCTTGTATTTCAATAATACCATCTGCCAATAAAGTATCTGTTATCTTTAATGTATTAATTAAAACTTCACCCTCAGTATAATCAACAATTCCAACAGATTGAATTACAATTTCTGGATTTCCGCTATCGGTTTCTTTGACTACAGATAAGATTCCTTTTCCGCTACCATCCAAATTTCCATCAACAGTTTTATTTGGTGTATCTGTAAAATAAACTACACTTAACTCACCATCAACTTTAAATCCACTGCTTTTTATATTGTATCCATATTCGTTTATNTAGAACCTATTACCAAAACAAATTTCATATTGTGCAAAATTGTTTATGGAAGCTTTCATATCTCTTCTCATTCTCACCTTTGTGATATTTGAAGTGATTGCCGAATTTGTATTATCAATAACTTGTTGAACTTTACTATATTTGAATCTGCCACCAAATTTACCCAAATCTGCAGATTTGGCATATTTTTCTAATGATGAAATAACAGAAGTCTTAAGTGTATTTGGAGTTGATACCTGGGAAGAATTGTAATATATTGAAGATTCTATTTCAACGTATAATATCTTAAGATCAACTATTTTTTGATTTATACCTGTAACAGCATATTCTTTCAGTTTATTTAAAACTTGAACTTTCGTAAAATCTGAAAGAAAGGTTCCATTTTTTGGTTTGATGGAAACAATAACCGTCCCAAATTCAGGTGGATCCATTTCTTCACCACCAATCACAGAAACTGCTTCTGCATTAGGATATATTTGCCTCACAATATATTCATAGTCTCTTGTCGTAACTGCTCTGTTTTGGGCGCTGTATGCCCTTGGAGCATAGTACTTGATGGAATCTATGGTTTCTATCCCTTTACCCTCTCTAGAACTTAATAGAGTGAATACAGAGATTGTTTCATCAAGTTCAGGTTGGACCAATAATCCTTCTTGATTTGCATATTCAAGAATTCCATTAAATGAGAAATTGGTAGCACCATTTCCGTCTTCACCACCTGTAACAATATAACTTACGGTAACTACAGATCCATTTGAAAGTTTCTTACCAAAAATACCGTCGCCAAAGATTATTTCATATTTTTCATCTTTAATTTCTTGAATCAAGAATATCTCAGATGTTCCATCAATATCAATAATATTATCAACTACTTTATACTCTCGACCAAGTCCAGATTCATTCTCACCTTTAACATAAACTCTAATGGATGAAGTGTCTATATTTGGATTATCTAAAATAAATTTTTGATCTAATGAAGTATCAACTGAAAATGCATTTCTAATTAACAGTCCTTCATATATTTCAATATTCTTGAAACTAGCAATTTTTTGATCGCCAGAGTCTGATGTTTTTACTGTAATATCTTCTGGTATNGAGTATACATATGAACTATTGCTTATTTTACCAACACAAACTAGACCAGATTTTAAAGTTAGAGTTTGTGCAGATGTTCCACTAAAAGTTGCATCAAATGATACTACTGCTCTTGCAGCTTTTCTTGATTTGGGCACATATCCAATATTTCTTGCCAATCCAACAACATTCTCTCTTAATGTTGCAGAATCTATGAATGCCTCATTGGCAACCATATTAGTGTTAAAGGCATTAATATAAGTGTTATAAGCAAGTATATCGATCAAGATTGAAAGATTTGATCCTTCAAAATCAAAATCAGTAAATGTTGAATTTGCCCTTAGATAATCTTTGATCGATACTTTTATCTGATCAAAATCTAAATTGTTAAACTTTGTGAAAGGCATTTTATCTCGTTGCCTCTAGTATGAAATTGATGGATTGTGTTGGAAATTCTTTTCCTCTAATATCAAAATGAATAGAGATTTCAATAGCATGAAGGTCTGGTAGAAAGTCAACTTCAACTAATAGGTTTTCAACTCTCTCTTCATATGCATTAATTACATCTGTAATTTGAGATTTTAATGTTGTTTCAACTCCAAGAGATGGATTTTCAAACAAAAGATCTCTCACATCAGTTCCAAAATTGGAATTAAAAAATTTTTCCTGTGTGGTTGTTTCAATTAAATTTCTGACAGAACGAATAATTGCATTTTCATTTTTAATGATCGGCAAGTCCTTTGTTATGGGGTGTGGAACAAAGGACAGACTAATATCTTTAAATGATCGTGATATCCTTTGGACTGCCATTTTATAATTTTTGAATTATTTATACCTTATTCGTTAAGATTTTTTTGTCCTGCGTTGAGATCATCGTGCATAATCTCTTGAAGCACTCTTTCTTCGGGATCTTCTGTTTTTCTTGGGAGTGACCAGTAATCTGTTGTTAAACTTGAGGTTCCCCACATAGACTTCATATAGTTTTTGTCTCTATCCACGGGTGAATTTCCCATTTTTCTCCTGTTTTTACGTAAAAACAGAACTTTTTGAGGGGTTGCTATCCCTATTTTATATTTATTGTAAATCTAAAGGACGACCATCTTGNGATTTGTACATCTCTTCAGGATTTTCTTCTTGTTTTTCNCGTTCTTTTGCAGTTTTCCAGAAATATTCATCCTCTCTACCCATCCCAAGGCGATCAAAACCATTTTCAACACTATAATATTGCGTTGAAACCTTAAAATCGGGCATTTTGGGGTTAACTGGAGTCAAACTATTATCAAAAATACGCAATCTATTGTTTGGATACAGTGCATATTGCCCATTTTCAAGTTCAATCAGGTTATGTGACTTGTGTTCTGCCGGATTTTCACTTGTGGCATAGTCAACGTAGTCCGGATCATGATGATAATTATCAATTGTACAAATATAAGTACCTTTTACAATACCATGATCCCTTGTGTAGCACTCAAAATCCATCGAACCAATAAATTTCTTATCCACCGAGACAACTCCGTAATCCATGCAATTCCAAAANTGAAGGTTTGGTAGGTTCATATCAGGAGAAGGGGTCTCAGGATCCGAGACAAAGGCGCTGATNGGCAATTTGTCGTACATTGCGGCATACTCTGGTAAATATGTCTCAAAATAAAAAGCACGCCCAGGAATCGATTTGACCGAAACCCAGACGCCCTTTACAAATTCGCCATGTCCACTTTGGTGGTCTGTTAGATATTCTTTTCTAACCCACACTTCCATCGAAGGAAGATTTGCAATCAAACATGCCATGTAACGTTACAAAACTATAAGTATGTATTAACGACCTTGACCGCGATAAACCTTCTTTGCATTATTACGAGACGTGGCGGAATATTTTGTGTTTTTNCCCGAGCCCTGCCGAGATTTTTTCGGTTTGCCGGGCATAAAACCGTCTTTGACCAAACCAACTTTTGAACGAACTGCCATAATACTCCTTAAATACTAAACATTTTTGTTTCAAGATCTTGAGGTCTTGGAGAACCTTTCTGATAATACTCTATCGAAAGGTNCTCCATAATATCAAAATATTCCTCCTCCGTCAAGTTCTTGTATAAAACCTCTCCCTTGTGGAGGATTGTATATTTTGTCTCTTTCATCAGATTACCCGAGTTTTTTCGTGACCAACGCGAATGCGAGGATCACACCAAATCTCAAATCCTGCTGCAATTGCATCCAGACAGAAACTTACATCCTCTCCACACATATCTTGTACTGCACCAGAATCAAAAACTTGCATCTTTGGTGCAAACCATGGATACTTCATTTCATCGTGCTCGAAGACTCCTTTCTTGATCAGCAACCATCCAAATCCTGCATAATCTACAGTGAATGGTTTTTTGCGCTTCGAGATAGTTTCAAGGGTTTCGTGATTCATAACTCCACCATTATTCTTGAAGTCATCCTCTTCCAACCAGTGTGCAACAGAGGTCGTGCGCCCGTCTTCCGTACAATACCACCCACTTGCAATATCTTTATCCATCAAGATTAATTGCCAGAATTTTTCGGCATTAAATACGATATCACTGTCAATCCACAGTTGATAATCATAATTTAACTTACCATCCCAGGGCACTTGATCCGGACCTCGCAGTACGTTTGCTCCAAGACACTTGCATCTTGCAAAGTTTACCATGGAGGAGTAATCCTGCGAGATCTGGATACTCGCCCCTGCCTGTACAAGATCAAAACAAAGTTGTACGAAGTTCTTCAAATACGTGTATGAAACACCTCTACCAGGAAGACAGAATACAACTGTCTTTCCTCTGATCATTTCTTTTGCTTTATCATAGTCCCACTCTTGTGTTGACTCAGACGGTTTTGGTGCTTTTGCTTTAACGGTGAATCCTTTAGCCATAACTGTAAGTAACTACATCAGTATCATAACACTATATCTATGCTCAGTCAACTCCTCTGATTATAACAGAATCTACATCAACCTCAATGTTTACTTCTACTCCCTCGTACCACCCGTTCTCATCACAGATCCACTCAGGTATTATAATATAATGCTCCCCCGATACTGGATCGATCTCTACGGTTGTTAAATTTTCCTGCGGATTTTTTTGCATATCTTTGAATCCTGTGCCTAGTTTTTATATAGTGAAAAAAATTTTTTACTCACTGTGACTTATACATGCCTTTCGTAACACTTTATAGATTAGGGTAGTTAGGCGTTTTTATATACGGGGGGCAACACGCGGCACATAAAAAACGCCCCCAGACCGGGGGCACTGCTGTGATCACGAACGAACGTCTGCTAGGGCGTTCGCCTTAGTTGCCATAGAGGTTCCCCTGCTGCCTGCTGCTCCGCCATGGGTGCGAACGCGGGAGGATCCTCCTTTGATGCGATTCGCCCAGCGGTTGGAAGCAGTGCCATGGGCGGTGGGCAGGCGGCGGAACTTCAGAGATCCGTCAGCGATGGCGGCATTCAGTTCGGCGGTGGTCATGGCGGTTGGTTTCGTTTGATGGTATTGTAGCACGGAGGGGGCGGATGCCCTCAGGCAAGGGCGAAGCGGTTCACCCACTCTCCAACCGATTGGCGGCGATCCAGCAAGCGGAGCATGTCACGGCGGCGCACGGTGTGGGTGCTGTAGTGTCCTGATTGCCATTCGATGGAAATGGAACGGCGGCGGGGGCGGATCCGCATCGAACGAACGGCGCTGCTAGGAACGTTCTGCCAATCGATCCAGGTGTTCAGGAAGCGCATAGGGTGCGTTGCTTTCAACCCTTATAAGATACCCGGTTGCCCTCTCCCGTTCTGTATCAGGCGATACCGTTTACGATATTAGTTTGAAATCGGGAATTGTTGAAATTGGCAACACTGAAACGCTGACGATCTACCAACTTAAATGTTCCGAACTCACTGTCCATAACGTAACCCTCTGCAGAAATTTCATCCTGTCCGATGAATGCCCTAGGACCAACATTTCGGCACTGATACATCAACTCATCCTTCAAAACTGTCATCAACCCGTAGAGGTGGCAGAGGTTAGAATTGCCCAGAAAATCATCGTCTGTAAGTGCCCATCCATTACGCAGGGCACTGTTAACATTCTTCTTAATCTGTGCTGCTTCCTTATCAGAAACAAACTCAGTCTTAGACATCACCTCACGGATCAAATCTACGATCGGGGGAATCTCAAACCCGTCTGCACCTTCGAAATAAGAACCCGACCAAATGTAGGTTTTGGGTTTCACAAATTTGCAGTAAGATGTGTCGGTGATAATGAACTTCATCGGGAAGGCAATTGCATCCCTCAAATCATCATTAGCAATATAGAAGGTATGTGGAGCAACGATGATTTCCTGGTCAATTACTTCATCGAATTTGTATGTAATTGTGTTGGGAGTATATTCGTCAGATCCACCGAAACCGATAAAATCTCCCTGGAAAATGCCATCTGTATGAGGTAACCAATCAAGACAAGCGTGCAGAATTGTTGCAACGTTGCCGTCGTGGTTCTGATCAATTTCCGCATGAGATTCGTTGATTTTGATTTTTACTTTGTTGAATACAGATTTGGTGCCAACAAAGAACTTTCCAGAGGCAGGATTGGTGCCCCAAACTATAGCAGGAGCACCGTCCATTTTAACCGAAAGATGGAAGTCGGATTTGATGGATTGCAGGAACGAAGTGTCACCGGTCAGGATGGTATCTTCGGGGTGTTCGATGTGAAGGTTTTGAGTCATAATAAAGAGAAAAAGTGAAAACAATTGAGGGGGAATTTAACCCCCAGAGTTGTCATCAGGCAAGGCGCATTCCGTTGGAGAAAGGAATAGTACGCATTGCCTTTTCTCCCAAGTCAAACATCTGAATGAACCACTCATATTGTTTCTGAAAAATATACTCACGCTGTGTTCCGCAAGTATATCCAAACTCAGAAAGAAGTGCATTCAGTCTGGATTTGCTGGTCTTGGATTGATAACCACCGTCATAAAGTTTGAGGGAGTCATCATCAATCTCAGCGATCAGATTTCCGTGAAGATAAACCTTAGAGATACCATCTTCGATGGTAACGGAGGTGTTATCTTTGCTCCAATTGATGTTACCTTTAACGGCAGCAATCATTTCGGATTCGATCTTACGCATGAAAGAAAAGTGTAGAACGTTTGTGAAGTGAAATCCCCTCCACTCCTCTAAGATAGTCGATTTTGGGGGCAGTGCCAAAATCTTGTGCCACTTCGCCAACTGGTCAGATGAGGCGCTGAGGTCTCACGACCTCGGGTTTACTCTCATCAATCCAGCATGACATAACATGAAACCCAGGATTGTTGCGTTTGCAGTTAGCAATTGCCTCCTCTTGTGTGGGTGCAATGTAACTCAGGATATCCATCCGTGAGAAACCATTTTGGTGGAAATTCTCACCGTAGATGTTGAACTTAATTTCTTGCATTGTTATCAGTTACCGAAGAATGCATCGTGAGCATCAAGAACGAAATCTATCACCTCATCGGTAGCACTAACTTCGAAACGGTCACAGTACCAATCGACTGCCATTTCCTGTGATGCCATAGTATCGAACATGAAATCTTGGAGGTCTTGGAGTGTGTCAGTCATCTGTGTTTTTGTCATGTGTATACAATACACGATTTTGACCCCTGTGCCTATTTTGTGTGCCACCTATCCAACTGGTCGGGCAGCCGACCGGTTTGTGACATCAATCCTCCAACAAATGTGGATAGTATTCTTTCACCTCTTCGATCAATTCATCCACGGAATACTTATCATAACTCTCATCCATGTTATCATAAAGAATTGCCATCATAGTTTTGATGTCCATATCATCCAGAATCTGATTGATAAGATTGTCCTGCAATTCGTCGCGATCGATGATGTTGTCAGTCATGGGGTTTGTGTGATCGAAGGTTGAAACGAAAGACATTACTTAGTGGGAAAGTTTTTACACACGGCATCACATAGGATGCGGGTGAGATCTTCACACTCTTCGGGATATTGTCCCTCATAAGTGTCATTGAAGAAACCACTGATAATTGAATCAATGTCCTCCATGAGTTGTTC
>NZAU01000079.1 GCA_002686215.1 Candidatus Woesearchaeota archaeon | reverse complement strand
GAGGGAAGATTGGATATAATATTAAATCATCCGGTTTCCAAGTAAGTGGTGTCGCGGGAATTGTCTATTTGGTAGATGAACCTGATTTTAGTTTAGAAACCGGAACAATTAATTTAATTAGACTTAAATCTGCTACAGAAGAAGTTATTGTTAGAAGAAATGTAGGATCGATTGATTACATAAAGGGTGAGATCAAACTCAATCCTGTCAATATTATTTCTACTTCTATAAGTAGAGACTTCCCTCTGATCGAGATCTCTGCCGTACCATACTCTAATGATATCATCGGATTACAGGATCTTTATATTCAACTAGATACTAATAACATAACAATAAATTCTATTAATGATAGGATTGCCTCTGGTTATGATATATCAGGATCTGATTATATTGTTTCTTCAAGTTTTGCAAATGGAAGTTTAGTCCGTGGAACAGTTGATGCTATAGCAATAAATCGAACATCAAATGTTGAATCGACTACATCAACTACAACGACTACATCAACTACAGGGACTACCTCATATACACCATCAAGTAGTTCTGGTACAACCTCAAGTTCAACATCTTCAACTTCCACTCCTACTTATTCATACTAAAGACGTAAGATGATATCAACCGATTTACAGCGAGTACAGATTCAGGACATTATTGAGTATCAGTTACCTGCATTTGTAAGGGATGACTTTCCTCTTGTTGGTGAATTTTTAAAGCAGTATTATATTTCTCAGGAATATCCAACTGCACCATCTGATGTCATTCAAAATATCGATGAGTATGTAAAACTTGAAACTCTTTTAAGTGGAGAGGAAGAGACTCTTCTTGATGTTGATATTGATTTTAGCGATACTACCATTAATGCAACATTTGATCTTTTTGACAATCAGTTCGGCACGTATAAGTTTCCAGAAAGATACGGGATTATTCAAATTGATAGTGAGGTAATATTATACACCAGTAGAAATAATTATCAATTTCTTGGTTGTGTTCGTGGATTTAGTGGTGTAACTGCCTTCAGTAATAATGATGATCAATTAACATTTACTGAATCAGAAGCTACATCACACGTTCAAGGCGCTAAGATTATAAATCTCAGTAATATTTTACTGAGAGAGTTTTTAGTTAAACTAAAAAAACAAATTGCTCCTGGATTTGAAAGAAGAGAAATCAACTCTCAAGTAAATGAAAGACTTTTCTTGTCAAGAGCAAAAGATTTTTATCAATCAAAAGGTACAGACGAATCTTTTAGAATTCTTTTTGCCGCTTTATATGGTGAGAAAGCAGAGGTTGTAAAGCCAAAAGAATTTCTGTTTAGGCCCTCTGACGCCGAGTATAGAAAGACAAAAGATATCGTTGTTGAAGCAGTTGTAGGTGATCCAACAAAATTAAAAAATCAAACTTTATATCAGGATGCATTTCCTGAATATGATATTAATCAAGCATACGCTACCATTATTGATGCAGAAAAAATTCAAAGAGGATCTGATACTTTTTATCAACTGAGTGTTGACTTTGATTACAGTAAAGATATTGATCTCACTGGAGGAACTGTTTTAGGTGACTTTGTTGCTCATCCTAAAACTCAAAACACAGTTTTAGTATCATCAGGATCATCAATAATTGATGTTGATTCTACGATTGGTTTTCCAGAAAAGGGACAACTATTTGTTAAAGGGCAAAGTGGTATTCTCACATATAGATCTAAAACCACAAACCAGTTCTTTGGAGTTGGTTTAGCTCACACTACGATCTTTGGAACTAACTATNAAATATCCGCAGGAACTGATTTAAGGTTAAACGTTACTGCATATGGTTTTGAAGGAATTAACCCCGTCTCAGTCGCTTCTAGCGATGCCTCAGTGGTTGGAATCGCTACTACCTCAAAGATTGAAATAAGAATAGGAAACGTTCTTAGTAATAATAATGTTTATGGTAATACATCTTACTACACTGATAAAGATAATATTAAGATTAAATCTCTTGGTATTAGTACATCATCAGCGTTAGCTAGTAATTGGTTTGATAATGTAAGCCCTAAGTATGATGTAAAGCAAATTTCATTAATTGATTCTTCTGACTTTACATATTCTATCACATTATTTGCTGACAGTATTTTTAGAATAGGCGACAAAGTAACTGTTATTCAATCTGACGGAGTAGGAAAACAAGGCGTAGTTGTAGATATAACAAATGCTAAAACTTTCTCTTTTTCAAGAGCGGGAGAATTAGTTGGAAGCAGCTTCAGCGTAAGAAGAGATATTCTTAAACCGGATGTAAGTAACGTAAACTCAAATTATTCCTACATTGAAGATGCTTTTGCTAACGTTCAAAATACTTACGCTAATTATGATGGTGATGTTTTAGTTACATCACCTTCAATTCCTTTCTATCATGATACCCCATTAAATTTTTATGATAGGAAAGTTCTTTTAGATGGAAGTTTTAGCGGAGAAACTTTTGATGTATCAAAGAATCATGGTTTTATAACCGGAGATAAAATTTACTATGATTCCTATGTCTTTAGTGATGATATAGGACAATCTGTAGAAAGTAGATTTCCAGAAATTGAACCAGGTGTATTTTATGTTAAGAAAGTAAATGATACTCAATTTAAAATTGCATCTAGTTTAACTAACCTCTTCAATAGTAATTTTGTTTCTGTTTCTGGTATCGTAACAAATAATTATTTCTTTGTAAATGATTTTTACAAAAAAGATTTAGAACACCAAAAGTTAGTTAGAGAATTTAAATCACCAGTCAATGATGGTGGAACTTATGTAACATCCCCAGGTAAAACTGGAATGTTAGTTAACGGTGTTGAGATTCTTAATTATAAATCTGGAGATAGTGTTTATTTCGGCACAATTGATGGTGTAACTGTGGCTGCTGGTGGTAGTGGATATGACATAATCAATCCTCCCGTTTTATCAATTCAAGATTCTACAGGCATTGGTGCAACAGGACTTGTTAATGTAAAAGGAGAGTTAGAAAGAATTGATGTTACTGATTCTGGTTTTGATTATGTAACTGATCCTATTATTACAATTTCTGGTGGTAATGGATCGGGAGCATCTGCNTATGCAAATACTAAACTGATAACTCATTCTGTTTCTTTCTTTGCGACATCTGAAAATGCACAAGTTGGGTTGTCTTCAAACACAATTGGATTCACCACTTTCCATAAGTTTAGAGAGTCTGAAAAAGTAATTTATAAAACAGATGGACAAACTGCTGTTGGTGGAATCTCTACTGACGCAATTTATTATGTAAAAACTGTCGATACTAAAACTATTAAACTATTTCCCACAGAGGGTGATTCTATTACCGGTTTAAACACAATTAGTTTATCATCTAATGGTGTTGGAGTACATAGATTTGAATCATTTGANAAAAAAAGAGTTCTTTCTGATNTAATCGTTACTTCATCGGGTTCAAATTACGAAAACAAAGAAAGAACATCAGGAATCAGTGGAATCAATACATCTCTCAATCAGATTAATATTTTAAATCATGGATTTAAATCTGGGGATACAGTAACGTATTCTGGAAATGCTTCAGGACTTAGTTCTGATCAAAATTATATCGTTACTGTTGTTGATTCTGATAATTTTAAACTCTCTTCAGTTGGTNTAGGAACAACTGCAAAACTTTTCTATTATGACACAAATCAATATGTAGATATTGATTCTGTAGGATCTGGATCTCATACATTTAATTATCCAACAATAACTGTATCAATTTCTGGAGAGATTGGAATTAATACAGTAAGTGGACAAGATTTTACTGCTAAGATTCAACCTGTATTTAAGGGATCAGTAGAATCAATTCATCTTACTGATAATGGAGTTGGATATGGTTCAAGTGAAATTATTAATTTTAACAAGCAACCAGTATTTAAACTATTAAGTGGTAGAGACGCAGAACTTCTCCCAATCGTTAATAACGGAAAAATTGAACAAGTTCTTGTCACAAATAATGGATTTGAGTATAACTCTGCTCCACAATTAGTAGTTAATGGTGAAGGTAGTTTTGCCAAACTTACGGCAGTTATCAGTAATGGACAGATCGAAAGAGTTATTGTTGAAAATCCAGGAATCAATTACACAGATACTACAACAGTAAGCGTATTGCCAAATGGATCAGGTGTAAACTTAATTGCTGATATAAATCAGTGGACTGTCAATCTTTTTGAAAAGTACAAAAATATCATTAGCGATGATGATGGTATTTTAGATGTTGCTCTAAATGATGAGTATGGAATTCAATACACTCATTTATATGCACCAAGAAAATTAAGAGAAACTGTTTTTGGTAAAGCTTTAGCGGGTGATATAAGTTATGGATATAGTGACTTTTCAAAAGGAATAAAGTATGGGGTTGCNGATTTAAGAATTGATGCTTCCAATAAAGAAATTGAAGCAAGTTTCCATTCTCCAATAATAGGATGGGCATATGATGGAAATCCGATTTATGGCCCATATGGATTTGATACACAAACTGGTGGAACTGTTAGAGCACTCAAGAGTGGATACAGTTTAGNANANTCANNNAATCGCCCTTCNCTTTNANCTTGGGCGAATGGATTCTTCTGTGAGGACTATCAATTTACTGGTGGNGGNGATCTTGATGANCATAANGGTAGATATTGCGTTACTCCTGACTTTCCTNATGGNGTNTATGCTTATTTTGCAACAATNNCTGATGGNGCTGTTNCTGGTGATGGAGCNTTTGAAAACTTNAAATTNCCAGTATTCCCATACTTTATTGGTGATAAGTTTAAATCTAAACCTAATGAATTTAATTTCAAAAATGATTCATACCAAGAAAAGTATGATATTGTAAATGACATGTGGTTAAGAAATACCACACCTTACGGATTAGTACAAGATAATGTTTCATATGAATATGTAACTCAACCATATAAAGTATTTGACGAAGTTATTGATATAACATCTGCTTCGGTTGGCACTATTGATAATGTTGGTATTATTACAGGTGGTAATGGTTATCAAGTTGGCGACAGAGTAGTGTTTGAATCGTTACCTGGGGCAACTGATGCAAAAGCAAAGGTATCAAAAGTTTCTGGTAAAATAATTACAGATGTGAGTGTTGAAACTTTAACGTCATCAGAATTAGAAATACTTCCTATTGATTCGTCTGGAAGGTACGTTGCTTTTTCAACATCTCCTCACAATTTAGTTAATACAAACTTAGTTTCTTTATCTGGATTTAATACGTCTACTAATTTAACTAATAAGTCTTACAGAATTGGAGTATCCACTGATTTTTATAATTTAGCAACAGGTGTTAGCACATCTGGTGTTACTGGCATTGTTACATACTTCTCCATAAGTGGAGGATTAATAGATCGTGGGGTTCTCTCAATAAGAGAAAATGATATATTTACTTTAGGTTCTGAAAAAGTTCGTGTTCTTAACGTCGATAATTTAAATTCACGTTTGAGAGTCGAAAGAGCGGTTAGTAATACAGTTTCTGCAGCTCATACTGCCACCACTTCACTTTCCGAAAACAGCCGCAAGTTTACCTTTACTTCAAATAGGGAACGTGAAGTTGATTTTGAATTAAACAAGCAAGTATATTTTGATCCAAAAGAAACTTTGGGTGTTGGCACACTTAGTGGAGTTGGAATTGGTTCTACTGTATTTTTCTCCAATCCAGGTGCAGGAATAACTCAAAAATTTGTATCTACTAGAACTTTATTTTTACCTAATCACAAATTAAAAACTGGTGATGTTGTTGTTTACAACAACGGAGGTGGACAGTCTATTGAAGTAGATGCAAATCCATCAGTGGGCACTACTTACAGAATATCTAATGACACTCCTCTCTTTGTTGCCAAAATTAGCGATGATGTAATTGGAATNCAAACATTTAAAGTCGGCATTGGTTCTACGGGAACATTTGTTGGTATCGCTGATACAACAATGAATTCCGGATTGTTGTTCTTGACAGGCATTGGAACAGGAACAAAGCATAGTATTAAAACAGTAAGGACAAATGTTGTAACTGCCGAGTCTTCACGCAATACTGTTACTGTTGCTACTGCATCAACTCATGGATTGATAATTGGTGATAAAGTTAATATGTCAGTTACACCTGGCATTACGACAACTGTCACTGTCAAGTATAATGATCATAATAGAAGAATTGTGTTTAATCCTCTTGGTTTCACAACTGCAGGAGTAAGCACTTCTCAAAATACGATTGAGATTTCCAATCATGGATTTAAGACAGGAGATAAAGTTATTCTTGATTCAAGTCCTGCACCATCAGGATTAGAGGATCAAAAGATTTATCATGTATTCAGACTTTCTAAGGACAAAATAAAACTTTGCAATTCAAAATATCAGGTTGAAAAGTTTAGTCCCAATTTTGTCTCAATTGAGATTGCAAGAGAAGGAACATTACTTCCCATCAATCCACCCTTAAAGGTATATTCTGGTAATACTGTAGATTTTGATCTAAGTGATTCGTCTTTATCATCACTGAACGTATCTACTAGATACTCTGCTTTTGATATGAATCTCTACAGAGATTCCAAATTTACAAATGAATTTGATGGATCTTTAAAAGATAAAAAATTCCAAGTTACAAAGTCTGGAAAAGTTGGAATCGATACAGATGCAAAACTTACGTTATCTGTAAATGAAAATGTTCCTCAAAATCTGTTCTATCAATTCTCTCTTATCAATACTGATTTTATTGAGGATGTAAAGAAAGAAATTATCATTGATAATGAGGTAGATGGATTTAATAAAATTAATACTGTTAATAGCACATACACGGGTGAGTTTTCTATCATTGGGATCGGAACTACCACTACTTTTAAATATGACGTTGAAGAACAACCCGAAAGAGGATCTTACACGAGATTAAATGGAGGACTTTCATATGATACTGACTCTACAAATGCATATGGTGGAATTTCCGATATTAACATCACATATAAAGGTTCAAACTATAAAGAGATAGTTGGTGTATCAACAATCGTTGGTATTGTAACAGGAACTGGAGCTGTTCTTGAACCATCTAGTAGTACAATTGGTAGAGTTCTTTCTACAAAAATTGAAAATATTGGATTTGATTATCCAACTGATTTTACCATCCGTCCTACTACTAATTTACCCGAAGTTCTTTTACTTGAGTCATTAACTTCATTTAAGGAAATTGGAATTACATCTGCAGGCAAAAACTATTCAATCGCACCTAATTTAATCGTTCTAGATGGGTTAACTGGTAAGCATATTAATGATGTAGATCTTATCTACCGTCTTGGAGATTCAGAAGTAACTATTAGAAAAAATACTAGTGGACTTACAAATGTCACCCCAACAATTATTCCAGTTAGTAATTCAAATGGTGTGGGAATAAATGACATCTCATTTGATATTGCCACCAAGAATGTTACAGTTGGATTTGATACTGGATTTAGTGATCAGTCACCTTTTGCTGTNGGTGATAAAGTTCTGATTGAAAATGTCAGTGTGGGGGTTGGTTCNACCGGATCTGGATACAACTCTGTTGATTATAACTATCAATTGTTTACGCTGACTGATGTTAATATTCCTCTTGGCGGAAATGTCGGTGTAGTTACATTTAGTTTGTCTGGAATTATTGCTGATAATCTTCATGCAGGTAATTTCGATTCTGATAATTCGGCAGGAAGAATAATAAATCAAAGTTCCTTCCCTCAATTTAATATTTCTCTCAAAAAGAATGATTTCTTGATTGGTGAAAAAATTACATCTGAGAGAAGTGATGGTATTGTTGATAGTTGGAATAATAGAATTGAACTTCTTAAAGTTTCTACGTCGAGAGACTTTAGAGTTGGTGATCTGATAAAAGGACAAACATCTGGAACTCAGGGAACAGTTAAGTCAAAAGTTGATTATAATTCTGATATTGAAACCGAAGCTTCTTCGATTGTTGAAAAAGGTTGGAATAAAACAACTGGATTCTTTAATGATAATCAACAGAGAATTCCAGATAACTTCTATTATCAGAATTTCTCTTATGCTATCAAATCTAAGATTCCATTACAAACATGGGATGATACTGTAAGTTCACTTAATCACACATCTGGATTCCTCAAGTTCAGCGACTTAATTATTGAATCTTCCGATAAGAGATCTGGAACAGGTGTATTTACTGATGATGCATCAACCATTTCTCTTACTGTAGATATCAGTCCCACAACAACTTATGGAAGCGGAAACTTTGGTGGAGGAATTAGTTTAAATTGTTATCCTTCATTCGATCTTGTAACTGAAAATTCTAAAACTGCCTCTGGTACTGTTTTCTCTGATAGAATTTTCTTAGAAAGTAGAATTCTCACAGATTACTTTGAGTCTGTNGGAAATAGAGTTCTTATCATCGATGATATTAGTCCACTTTTCAACAGTGAGGAACGTCCTACTAGATTTAGTGTTGTCAAAAAATTCCCAATTGATCAAAGATCTAAAAAGATTTTCACTTTTGTNAGGGANAAACTTTTTACTGGTGAAAGACAAGCCTCTTTCGTATCAGTAATTCATGATGGTAGCAATGCTACAGTTAATAATTATGGACGGATTGATAGTGTTTTAGATCTTGGAAGTTTTGATTTTGNCATAAGTGGAACTGAGGGAGAGNTATTATTCTTCCCAACTAAATTCNGCANCAAACAATTATAANATTTCACTTTGTAGTTTCGATTTAGATGAATCTGTAACAGGTATTGGTACGTTTGCTCTTGGAGAAATATGTGATATTTCTTCCACACAAGTAGAAGTTCCCGCTGCGACAAAAACCACAATTGTTGGAATCGCATCCACATACAGATCATCTAAAGTTCTTGTTCAGTTTACCACAAAT
>NZAU01000078.1 GCA_002686215.1 Candidatus Woesearchaeota archaeon | reverse complement strand
TGCTCAAGAACTAGATTTACATTCCTTGCCGCCATTATTAGAACTTACAGTTTTAGCTATTTATCCAATTTATTTAAGACCAATTTTAACATGTCTTTTAAATCCTCCACATCCGACTTTAATTGTTGGATTTCTTCTTTTTCACTTTGTTTTTCTTCAAGTTCTTTTAACTTGAGTCTTTTTGCTTCCATATAATTATTATATTCAGAGTCGGAGCAATTTACGATTGCTCCGCTGTCTAAACGAAATAACCCAGGAATGTCTTTAACTGGTCGTTTTTCCATATCAAGCAGTTGCGATAACCCTGAGATCACGAATCAGAGGAACTTTTGCCAAATTAGTTCCATTCATAACGATTTTAACTTGGAATCCATTGAATAGTGGAAGATTTTTCGCAGTGTACTCATAACTTCTAAAATCATCATCAGTGTTAGAGAAATCGACGATCTTATCTGGTAAACCATCATTATCTGCAACACTAACTACATTTCCATTTGCATCAAGGTTTTTGTAACCAGGGAACAACTCGTAGGATTGATTAGATTCATCAGTATCTGTTCTAAACAATCTGTAAAGAACTCTGATGTCATTACTAGAATGTCTGTATGCATCAAAGAATACTTTCAAATTATCAGATCCTTTTTCAAGTTTAATGATCTTAGTAACATAAGTTGCTGCACTTGGATCTTCTGTCAAGGAGTTAACTCTACCGTCAGTAGAGAAATTAGTGATCTTAGAGTTAATTCTATTTGTAGTTAAAATAGCATTGACTCTATCTAGGTCAATCATTGGAGAAACTTTTGGATCAGTGGTTTCAAGAGAAACTTCAATTGTGAATGATTTCTTACCAGGGAAATCTTGCAGATGTTCATCTTCATTGACCTTGGAACAAATTATTCTTGGGGTCTCGAAGAAATTAGTACTCTCTAAACTAATAGGTTCAAATCCTTGATCATTGAATGATACTTGAGTGAGATTATCAGGAGAACCTCCAGAGAAAGTTCTAACTTTCGCGGAAACTGTAGTTCCCTCGGGAATTGCAGTTTGTAGATTAGGGGTTAGAGCATTAAATGGGATGTTTTGGGTTGCATGTGGAGTTCTATTAGAATTCTTAAGTGATAATTGATCATAAGAACCACACTTCTTATCTTCGTTGAAGAATAGAACTGGGAATGAATTGGCATTTCCAGTAGTTCTGTCTGTTCCAGACTCAGATGCATCAATCTTGATATGATAGGAATCAATATCAATTGGGAATAGTGAGTGATTAACTTCAGAAAAATCATGTTTTTTATTGATTCTTCTGAGAGAAACACCATTCATTTCATACTTATATACTGGTTCATTGATTGAGTGTTGTTCAGCAATAGTGTTATCTTGCGCTCTACTTATTCCTTGTAAAGAATTCGTAGAAGTAGTTACTCCAGTATATTTGATAATTTCATCATCAATGATAATATAACCAGGGTTGACACTTGAAACTGGAACATTTTCAAAACTAGTGAAAATACCAACGTTTTCTACAACCAAATCTCCAGTCGCGGATGGAGTGTATTGTGCTTCAATTTTGGATGGTTTTTGGTCTGGTTGAATTCCAGATAGAGTAACAAAGTTATTAACAGAATACATTCCATGATTTGAATGACGAACTTTAAGGTGAAGTCCATCACTTAGAGTTTCTGAATATTTAACATTTGATGCACCGCTGATATTTGCGGTTCCACCAGTACCAACATAGAATAGAGTTGATGAAGCATCGACTGCAATATTACCTTGAACTCTATCAATAATTAGTGAGTTAAATGCGGAGATAACACCAACAGTATTTGGAATTGATAGAATTAAATTCTTACCGAAGTTTCCAGTATCTGCATAATCCACTGTCAAAGAATCACCAAATGCATAACCAGTACCACCAATCGATACTGTAGCAGCAACTGCAACACCACCATTGACAGTAACTGTTGCTTTTGCACCACTACCTTTACCAGTGAGAGAAATCAGATCTACGTTAGCATAGGTAGTGCTTGCAGAAGTAAACGCAGTTCCTGCATTGGTGATGGTTAAATCACTACTAATACCAATAGCACCTACAAGACTTCTCAGGTTTCCAGAGAATCCAGGATTATTTTGTTGTAGAACTTTAACACCTGGAGTTAAAGATCCAGTTTCCGTAGTAGATAGACTCTTAGCGATACCTACAAGAATAGATTTAGAAGTAGTCTCCAATGGGTTCAAATCAAGACTTGCAATTTGGTTATTACCAATATCAAGATCTGGATTATAGAATCTTGCAGTAGAAGAACCTTCAAAGAATTCTGCTCTATATGCAGTTAACTTGAGATCTTCATACTGTGCAGGATCCCATGTCGCACCGTTCTGAGATTTAAATAGAGAACCTAATAGTGGTTGTTGTGCAACAATAATCTGTTCAGATTCTGCCTTATCTAAAGTAGAAACATCTACTTCACCCATTCTTGAAATCCAAACATTATATTCATTAGATGCGGATAGAAGAACAAAACAATATGCTTGGTTTGGTGCAAGATAAACAGGTGATGGGAATTCAAATGTAGTTGGTACACTTGAATCGTTAGAAACACTGACTTGATCTGGAGTTAGTACAGTTTCACCAAATGGTACAATTGTTTGAGTTGGTAGACCAGTTTGCATTGTTCTGATCTGACAAGTAACTGGAAGACCCGCAGTATCAACTGTTCTGAAGAAGAAATCTACTTTAGAGATAAAGATACCGTTTGTATCTGGAACTTCAAAGGATTGTGCAAGTGGGTCAACCCATCTTCTTTGAACAGTAGTTCTATCTCTAAAGGTTGTACGAGCTCTTTGTCTAGTTCTAGTTCTCTGTCGAGTCCTGCCTTGAGTTTGAGTATTTCTCTCAACGTCTGCATTTCTCATTCTGAGAGTCAGATTCTCTACGTTTTGTAGAGTTCCAGAAGCACTATATGTAGTTTCTGCTTCACTGTCCTTAGTACCAACAATAGTTGACTTAGTTTTACTAGAAGTTAGTGAGAAAGTCTTTGTTCCAGTACTAAAAGATGGTGTAGAAGAAAGAGTTGGATCTGGTAAGAATAGAGAACCGATAATAGTTCCAGAATTATCAGCTTTAAGTCTTATATCTTTAATTTTTGCAACTGCACCACTGGATTGACCTACAAGTCTCATGTCCTTCACAATGTATCCATAATAACCAGAAGCAGACTGAAGTTCTAACCCTGCAGTATCAATGTTTAGAACTGAAGAAGTAGTTGAATATGCTTTTGGTAAAATTTCACCCGTCTTATATGGATTCTGTTTATAAGTTTGACTTGGTGAATTATAAGGACCATACTTATGGTCAGCATTTGCAACTCTCACTCGTACTGAAACAGCACCACTATTACCAACAAGAACTTCACCAACTTGGAAAGTTCCAGATATCATCTCAATTTCAATAAGTTTGGGGATAACGTATTTGGACATATCCACGTTATCGAAGAATGGATAAACCCTACCATTGGGTTTCATTCTTCTTGCAATAAATTCAATGTTTCTACTTCTCATTGTATGAATAACTTCAGTAGAAACAACTCTGTCCCCTAGGTTTGTAGAGTCAAATCTTTCAGTAACTTTAAGTTGAGTACCAGTTCTCTGTTGCCTCGTGGTAGTAAGAGTTGTGGTATTTGTAAACTGGATAAAAGTATCTCTTCTTGTGGTTCTAGTTGTCTGTAGTCTACCTCTTCTTCTTCTAGGTCCTCTAGTTACAGTTCTACCAACTCTTCTAGTGTTAACTCTAGTTCTACTTCTATTTCTTCCAGTTACTTGTGTTCCTCTCCAAGTTGTATTCCAAGAACCCCATTCTACAGGAGCTAAACCAGTATTACTATCAGCACCAGTTTGCTGCATAGTTGTCTTATAATTGCCTTCAATGTCTGCAGTTCTCTTAGTTTTTCTAGTTTCAATCCAAGTATCAGTTGCTGGATTGAGTTCAATAGCACCAATCCAGTTGACAACGTGGAATGGATTAACGTTTTCAGATCTAGTAGCAAATTTATTTGCAAAGTAAACTACATCATCGTAATTTAGACAAACAACATCACCTTTTTTAATAGTATTAGGAGTTCCAAGATCTTCTACAAATCTGAGATCAGCCGCAGGGTCTGGTGTTCCAGATGAACCAATAACAGCTTCAGATCCAAGAAGTAAATCAATAGCAGTAGTGTAATGAGTTGGTCTTAAATGACCTTCAGTGGTATCAATAGAACATCTATAGTCAGCTGCAGCAGTTTCCCCACCAAATACTGATCTAAAGTTATCAACAAAGAATCCAGACTTAAATCTATCCAAACCAGTCTGAGAGTCTCTAATAGTTAAGTTTTTAGTTTCAGTTTCAAGTAAAGAAAGTGCAGTATAATTTTCAACACTGGTAATTCTATCTTCAAGTTGAGAGATATCGATCATTCTATATCTCTTATGTGGAGTAAGAACTACTTCCACGTCATCAGTTTTAAATACGTATGGTGGAACTGTAATGGTTCCTACATCCAAAGATCCATCAATAACTTGAGGTTCTTTAGGTTCTTTAGATGGCACACCCTCTGCAAGGAAAAACTCACCATCTTTGTTTAGATAAATTCTATCAATTCTACCAAGATAGAAATTATAATCTAAGTTGATTGCTTTATCAGATACAAAGTTAAATGGTGAGGAGTTTGTAGCCTTTGCAAAAGCTCTTGCATTATATTCAAATGGAGATCTTGTAGCGGTAGCTACATCAAATGGTACAACTCTTGGTCTAACATCAATAATATCACAACCGGCAACACCATCTTCTAAAATAGGAATTTCCGACTTATATCTTTGTTTTTCATAAGAATCTACAGTTACGAAATCTCCAGGATCATCAGCATTTAAAACATAGTGATTAAAAATAACTTTTAACTTTCTGGTTGGTGCAGCGCTATCGCTATTTCTTTCTAGATAAGAGTAATCGCAGAATTGTGGTTTCTGGTTTGGAACCAAACTAAAGTTTGGAAGAATATCTCTATCACCAACAGAAATTGCAGAAACATTTGCGGTAACTTGGGACTCTGCAAAAGTTACTTTTTCATCTACCTGGAAAGACTGCTCATTTAGATAAACAAAATCTACCTGATTTGTTGCGTTATTAACAACAACTGTAGCAACCGCTCCACTAGTTTCACCCCTAATATACTCGCCTTTTATAGTATTGAGAATATTAGCATTGAAGTTGGTTAATGTGAGTTTTGGTAATTCTGGTTCATTCTCATCATTAGACTCGAATACAGCAAGAACATCCTGGACATCTGGTACATTAAGAGAAATTTGTTTATCTTGAACTCTAGTTCCAAATATTTTACCAAAAGTAAGACCATCTTGGAATGAAGTAGTTGCAGTACCAGAACCTTCCTTAGAAGACTTATCTACAATCAATACGGCATTTCTATTATATACTTTACTCTTTGGAGTAAGATCTTTCTTCTTGAAAGTTACTGTCAATCTTGCAGAACCACTAGCTACACTAAGATCTTGCAACGTAATAGTTCTACCATTTACAGTCAATTTACTACTATCAAGACTTTCAACTGCACCAGTGCTAGTGTAAGTAAGGTTATAATCCTCTTCATCAAATGGTTCCAGAGTCATACTGTTATCAGTTTCAAGAGTCTGATTTAAACCATTGCCAGAAATGGTAACATCATATGCCTTTCTGATTACAATATTGGACTCCGATAGATTAGTATCAGAAACATTGATTTCTTCAAGAGGCGCATAAAGATATGCCTCATTAAGATTAAATTCCTGAGGAACTAGTTTTAAAACATTAGTTACCGTAATTGTACTGCCAGGTAAAGCGCCATTAGAAACTCCAGTAACCGATGTTGTAGCACTTACTGTAATCGTTTTTGCAGATGCACTTACAGCAGTTACTTTGTTAAAAGTAGGTACAGTATCGCCTTCTTGTGCATATGCAACAATATCACCAGTTTGGATACCTACACTAAATGTTTGATTTGGTGATTTAATTACACCACCAGAAGTAATACTAAATTGATCACCTTGAGGAGAAATGGCAACACCTCTGTTCAAAAGAATATCCGCAGTAAATGCTGCGGTGCTAGAATGAAGTTGTTTAACATCATTCATGCTGTAATCTCTTACATCTTGAATAGTTCTGGAATCATCTTCACCATTAATTTTAATTTGTTCGTTAGGGATGAAAGTACCAGATACTTGATATAGTTTTAATTGGTTACTTCCAGATACTGCTTCTACAAGGTATCCATGAGCACTACTATTCTTACCTTCAATATAAGCTGGTAATGCTAAATCAATGGTGGAATTAAGATTGATATAATTATAAGTCTGTACGTCATATAATGATACTACGAATGGAGTAGCATCATTTTGATAATCAGCATTTTTGAGTTTTAAATCATAAACTCTCGCAACACCAATTTCCAGACCCGCTGCAGTTCCTCCAGTTACAGTTCTTTCTGAACGTAGTGAAACTGTTGACGTTGAGAATCCTACTGGCAAAGAACCGTGGACATTATTCAGTTCAAATTGTCTACCCAGAGTAAATGGAATGCTTGAATTTTCTTTTAATTCTGTAGTTCTGGCTTTAGGTACATCAAGAGATGTGGTACTAATAGTTTCTACTTCATATCCTCTGACATATGCTTTACCTGGAGAAATTTGTAAAGATATAAAATCGTCCGAAGGAGTTATTCCAGATTGTGTTTGTTGATTTGGTAGATAAACACCATCATTTCCAATTTGATCATTTAGAGATTCTTTTACCTCGATCGAAAACGGAGTTACATAATAGTGACCCGATTCATCATATGTTCTTCTAGCTAGCTCATCATTAATAACATTATATGTGCTATCTTTTACGAATTTCTGAACTATGCCGTTTTCAATTCTCAGTAATTCAATAAAATCTTCATCATTTAGATCATCCAAACTCTTTTTAATTAGAGTTGTAGTTATTTTCAGTCTATCTGCACCTGGAGCAGCAAAGTTTGAAAATCCTCTTGCATTATCAAATAAATCTGGATTTTCTGTAGATGCAACCGTAATTTCTTCATTTATAAAGAGACCAACCCTATAGGAAGGAGTATCTCCATATTGATCAAGAATTACCTCTTGAGCAGGAACATTTACAAAAAATCCTCTAATAAAGTAGACACCTTCTGCAATTTTTGCAACAGAACCCTCACCAACTGAATCGGTGAGAAGAGTAGTAGCAAAAGTAGACTCAGATCTAATAGTAGATAGTGAGTACTTTACATCCTGAGTAACTATAAGATTTTCACCAGCATCAAAAACGGTTTTTTGATTTCCATTAGCACCCTCATCATTTTCACTACCAGTTGAATATTTTACATAGAGAGTTGCATTTCCTCTTTCAGATGTACCTGAGGTAATATAATTTACAACTTTTGCCTTAACACCACTAATTTGACCCTTGATTGTTTGACCAATCAAAGCATCCAAATAAATTTCTACTGGAACTCCTAAGTGGTTTGCATCAATTTGAACATAAAAATAGTCTGGGTCATATGCAATTTGACCAGGAATTACGACTGATCCTTCTTTAAAGAAGTGTTTACCAAACTGTTCTACTTGATCTTGTAGAATTGACTGTAGGGTAGTAAGTTCTCTTGCCTGAATAGGAGTTCCTGGCTTGAATAAAACCCTCTGATAACTATTTGACGCATCAAAATCGTCAAAGTATGGAGAAGCGTTTAGATTGATATTCTGTGCCATGTTGATTTAGAACTCCAGTACAACTTTGATATCTTCTTTTTGGCTAGCGGATCTAGGGATTGGGGCCCTGTTATCTATGTAGATTAGTTCACCAGACTTTTTATTAAATTCTGCAGATCCAATACCAGCTACAAAGTCTAGACCTAATTGGTATATCTTATTATTTATTGAGGTAGTGATACCTTGGAATGCAGTGTCAATCGATAGTGCTGGTCCTACGATGGAATTGCAATTAATTGTTACACCATAACCTGGTTCTGGTGACGAAGTAAATGGGATAATTTTGAATCCAGATTCACTCGACGCTAAACCTGTTGGTTGATAATACTTAAGAACGCCAGTTGTCTTATCCCAAGAAGCGACAAACCCAACAGCAGTAGATCCAAGACCAACAGTTTGTTTAATAACGGAATCAACTGCATATGTTGTCGCTGTGGTAACACCAGATAACTTAAGGGCACCAAGACCACTAACCATATTTTGACTTAATATTTCAGTGTTACTATTTGGAATAGTTGGATTTTTCAAAATACCAACTCTAGCAAAGTCATTTCCGAGAATAATATCTGGATTAGTTTCAATCGTTTCATATCTAGAGAAGAGAAGAACTCTATATGCACCCAGTTCTCTATAAACGTCATAACCATGACCTCCCTTTGGTGGCATGATTACCTTAAATTGTGCAAATGAAGTTGTTCCAATTCCTGTATTTGCTAAGTTAGCAAGTGATTCTCCAGCATTTGATTCTGGAGCACCAGGATAAAACTGGATAGTTCCATAAGTGTAATCTTTACCACCATCAGTTACAAATACTTCAGAAACCTTTCCAAAGGAATCGATAGTAATAGTTGCTTTGCCTCCAGTACCATCACCTAAAATTGGTACGTTCGAGAAAGATGTGGAGATTGGCTGATAGTTAGAACCTCTATTGTCAATAAGAATTGTTTCTACTTTACCATCAACTGCATTATTCTTAGTAGATGCAGTTTCAGTGGAACTACCCCAACTTTCAGGAACTGGAATATATTCAATAGAATCAAATTTTACAATCTCAGATGGTTTAATTGTGAAGAGATATTTCCAAATATATCCATCACCAGAAGTACCTGCAGCTCTTGGTTCTAAATCGATAAAATTCGGTACATCATATGATGGTTTTCCTGCAGGGTTTTCTGGATCAGTACCATTCTGTAGACAGATATAAACTCTTAAATCATCGTTAATAACGTAGTAATTTGATTGATATAATGAAGTTGCTTCATTAACTGGAGTTCTGTTATAGACACTATAGTCATGTCTATACATTTCATACGTTGTACCCGAAACCCACTCAACCTTTCTTACAAGTCGTCTTACGTCTTGTGACGTAATTTGCCTCATTGCAATAATTGATTGCTTGATTTCGTTTTCTTCTTTAAACCCATCCAGTGGGGATGGAGTATTAGTTGCCCAATCTGATGCGCCACCTGCCTGCGGTTCCAAGGCATTGGGCATACCAATGAACGTATAATACTTATCAGTAGTACTCGCAGCGCCGGTAATGTTCTTTACGAAATTCTCGGCGTTAAGAATCCTAAATTGATCCGATATAATTGCAGGCATTTTAGAACAAACAGGGGGTTTCCTTCTTAGTATTTATTGATTTAAATTGACCTAGTTCTGTAAATGAATGGGGCGGTCCCCAATCCAACAATTCCTTGGTCTCGATTAACGGTAAATGCTTGAGGTTTTCCTAAAACTCTATTTCTAAAGTCGTAAATTTTACCCCAAGAATAATGTCCGTAGAATCCATTGGTGTTGACTCCACTAACGTCAGCACCTCTCTGATAAACTTGAATTGAATCACCAGCAACCGAAGAATCGTTTGCTTGGAAGTTACAAGTTACGGTAACAATACCTGCTTGAGCAGTTGTTACCTGTTCAACTCGATAGACGCCATCAATGAACTCCTGTTCGGTACGCATGATACCAACAACAGAATCTGGATAATTAGCCATTCCATTCAATCCATCTAGAGTAGTGATTCCAACTAGTGTACGTCCAATTGCAACATTACTATTCTGAATTACGAAATAATCACCCTTAGAAAGTTGCGAGTAAGATACACCGAAAGTATTCAGTGAAGAATAACCAATACCAAGAGCTGTATTATCGTAAGTCTCGGACTTCAGTATAAACTCAATCTTAGGTGACGTAGTTCCAATTCCAGGAGTGCCGGCTGGGAATGTTGTGACACCAATGATCGCGCCAAAATCACCAACCGCCTTAATGGAATCAATTTTTTCTTTCTTGATAATAGGACTTTCAATCAATACCGATGGTGGATTATCTTGAGAATAACCAAAACCACCATTAGTGATAGTAATTGAAGTAACAATACCAGCAGTTTGAGATGTTTGAGCAGTTGCTCTATTGAATACTTGGTCAGAAACTACAATTGTAGAACCAGAACCAACTACAATATATCTACCATCAACCCCATAATCACCAGAGAACAATAAACTCTTAGGAGTTGCAGATCCAAGTTCAGAAACTGGTCTTTCAATCCATGTTTCGAGATCGAAAGAATAGTAAATCTTACCACTATCATCGATAGCAACATAGATATTTTCAAGTTCAATAGTTACCAAATTAACAGATATATTAGTTGATACCTTACTCAGACCAGCAAGAGAAGTTCCAGTAACAATAGTTCCACTGGATCCACAAATAACGTAAACTCCATTTCTATAAATTACTTTATTCAAGTTTTGACCTGCGACACCTGGAACACTCGTAGAAGTCCAGATTTGTCCATTTGGAGATGTCAAGATAGTACTGTTATTTCCAACAGCGATGAATCCAGAAGGACTTGCAGCAACACTATTAATACTCTGAGTAGTATTAGAAGTTACACTAGTGAATGTAGTAGTTCCAATTCCAGAACCTTTGAAAATAGATCCGGCAGTTCCAACTACAGACCAAACATCAAGATTGGGATTATAAATGATATCCTTAAGTTGTTGTCCATTTTCACCGTAAGTACTATCTACGGTGTTGGTTTGTCCAGTAGCTGGTTCTAATCTATCTTCTTTAAGGGTTAGTTGAGTCCAATTTGAATCAATGGTCTGACCATAACCAATACTCTTAGTTACATATCCATATTCACCAACAGTAATGTAGACATTGGTTCCGCCAACTGCAACAGAGTTGAATACAATTGTATTTCCAAATCCGACACTATTATCAAACCAAACATCAGATCCTGCACTGAATGCATATCTAGAACTACTTCCAACTGCAACAGATACATTACCTTTTTCAATATCGTTAAATGTGTATATATCGGTAGTCAGTCCAGATGTTGTTACCCAATCATTGATTGGATCTTTAGATTCAATAGCACTAGAAGAAATATTAATGACAGGATTATTTGTAAATGCATAACCAACACCACCATCAGAAAGAACGATGGAAGAAATAGTTGATGCAGTAGAAACAATAGCAGTTGCAATTGCAACCGATGTGGTTCTTTCATCCGTAATAATTATATGTCTATCATCTTCACTAATAGTGTCCAGTTCACTAAAGATTGGGAACGCATTATCAACATATATCTCAGTATCACCAAGATTCACGTTATTAATAACTCTAGCGTTTGGAATAACTTTTCCAGATANTCCTGGTCTTGACTTNGGAATAATNGAACCATTNATGANTCTATCAAANTCCTGTTTTCTCCAGGTNAATGGNCTAANATTATCTGGATTAGTGTCNATACCNACACTAGCATAAGTAAACGTATCGAATTCATCNGAAGCTTGAATCTTCTTGANTANTCTTTCAAATTGATCTCTATCGAGNGGNTCTTCTCTATTTTCAGCNATGATTACTCCATCACCTTCTTTCAAAGTTGNTGNGGGATTAACAGTTTGAACGTCAANACTTGAACCTCTGAAGAACATCACTGTACAAGTTGAATTTGGTTTTGGCGCCTCAGTGAAGATAACNCTAGATCCACGGAANTNATAAGCTTTTNTTGGTTCNTGTAGAATATCATTGATATAGATGAACAAATTATTTTCAAGAACCAAATCAGAACCTTCGAGTTTTCTTAGACTCAAGATATCAGTAACTCCATTCTCNGTAACTGTTAAAGTAAATTTCTTTCTAAATCCATTNAANTTAGNGGAGAAATCATCAAAGAGAATAAACTGACCAGGATAGAATCCTGCAAACTTGTCAGTTTGAACTTCTTCTACTGTGATTTGGAATTCTTCAAAAGATCCAGAAAGTGCTGGGTCCTGAATGAGACCTGGTACTTTTAGAACATCACCAACTTTGTAGGCTCTTCCATGATCATCAATTTCAAAATCTTTGACACTAGATCCAACACCAATTGTAACTTTAGCAGTTGCCTCAATACCTATACCAGTACTTACACCAGNATANTGAAGATCCATATTNGAATATCCAGTTGGACCAGTAACNATAAGTGAAACTGGATTAGATGGATCATANCCAAAACCAGGTNTAACGACATCAAATGCAGTTACTGTNCCACCCGNTCCAAGAATTGCAGTAATAGAAGACGCAACGCTAACNTTAGTNGAAGATGCAATACTTACGCCAGGTGGGAACTGATATCCCNTNCCACCACCAGTCAACTTAANATCATANATTGTNNNTGGTTGACCTGTNTAATTATATGTTTCCAACTTGTTAGTAGTAACANTNAAGAACTTGTTATCTCCAAAGAAACAATCAGTTGGATCATTAGTAATTGATTGAGATCTTGCAAAGGATGCTGTTCTTATATCACCTGGTGTAGATAACTTATATTCAAATACTTTATCGGTGTCCTGATCAACGAGATACATGAAAGTATCATTATGAGCAAAAGCAATTCCTCTAGCAGAATTTAATACCTGTCCGCCAGCAAATGCAGAGTTACCATTATTACCATCAACTTGAATGAAAGTACTCAGTCCAACATTATAAGAATCAAGATCCCAAGCAGTGTCTAACTTAATCTGAATGATTCCATTTTCCTCAAGTAAATAAACATATGATCCTGTAGAAGAGATNCCAAGACCTCTTGGTGCAATANCATTGTCTATAACTGGATCCTGAATAGATTCAAGATCTGAAGTGGAAATTGTATTTGTAGAAGTTCCTACATTTGTTGTATAGTCGTAAGCAGTTGCAAGGGTTATTTTTTTAATTGTACGATTTGATGTTCCAGTAAACCAAAGTTCAGTTCCATCATCATTGAATGCCATACCATTCATACCACCTTCATGATTGAAGGAAGTAGAAGTAAATCCAGAATTACTGTCAATGGCCCATGCGGTAGATAATGTACCGACGAAGATTGCATCTGGGTTGCCTGTCTTATCTGCAAAGAGAACTTTAGTTCCGTCAGCACTGAAAGTTAGTGCTGATACATCGGTAGTATTAAGATCAACACTAGTACTCAGTCCAGAAACACCATTACCAACACTTGCAATACCTGCTGCAGCCAGTTGAGTTTGATACCCAAATCCAGTAGTAATTGCGACTTTAGAAATTCTACCAGCACTTGGAGTTCCTGAAAGGAATCTCAAAACGTTTTCTGAAGATCCATCAATCGTGAAGTCTTGTCTAGGACGCTGGAAAACATTGTTAATGAAGACGAATGGATTGTTATTAATATCAGTTCCTTTGTTTACATCATTAAATGCTGCTTGTGTTGGAGCATCATTAACTTTAAGAGCAAACTCGGTTGCTGCAATACCAGTGAATGCAAGAGAAATATCATCAAATACTACATTTTTATCTTCAGTCTTGTCTGGATCAAATCTTCTACTAAACGCTCTACCGTTGAAAGTAGATCCAGTTTCTAGACCAACTGGACCAATTTTACCATAAGGTGGAGTTGTAAAGAAGATAGTATCACCAACAATATTGTAGTCACCACTTACAATAGTTGCTGCAACACCAACCGTATACGCGGCACCAACTGTACCAAGATATTCCCTCTCAACTTCAAGAATATCAGTACCTGCAGCACCAACAGACTTGATTAAAATATATTCATTATCAGCATTGATAATATCACCAGATACAATTGAGTTAATACCAGCGGAAACTTGAATTAGGTCTGTAGTTAATCCAACTGCAGATCCGAGAGTAATCTCAAGATTTTTTCTTCTTAACTGATTCTGTACAATACCATCAATTGCAATACTAGTACTTGCATTTGCATCTTTTGTTTGGATTGTAGCTGTTCCCGCACCAAGAGAAGTAATATCAAATGGCAGTGAAGTAGAGAACCCAGACAATTTAAATTCAGAATCACTTTCTTTCAATAAGAAAACAGAATCTGGTAGAGTATTTCCACCTAAGACACTTGGAGAGAATGTAATATCATCACCAGGTGTTACACCACCAATATTGGTTCCAGAAACTGTGATAACAGAAGTTGATGCATAACCAGATCCGCCTTGAGTAACAGTTGCACCCAAAATTTGACCAGTGTTATTTCTGCTGATAGTAAATGAAGCACCAGATCCAACAGTGGATGAACCAGGAACACTTGTGTATGTGTTATTTGCTTCTGTTTGAATTCCAGTAGGTCCTACAGATGTAACCGTAAATGTATAATCATTTGCGGGAGAAGTTCCACCGAAATATGTACCACCGATCGTTACAACCTCACCCACACCGAAGTTCTTGCCGGCTTGGACAAGAGAACCAGTCGTGGAAAGTGCAACACCGTTACCAGCGCTATAAGTGACTATAACGTCAATCACAACTGCCTCACCATTAGTAGCACCAGTACCAACAACATCATTAAAGAGTTGTGTAGTTGGTCCAGGTGGTACAAGAACAGTTGCAACACCAGTTACTGCAATTGGTTGACCAATTCCATTATTTTTAACACCACTACCAGAAAGATTATCAACCTCCATAACAATGTCTTTTTGACCAGATGTATAAGATGTGGTTGCAATACCAATTCTTGTACCACCCAAGGGATTATAAACTAATTCCTGGCCAGATTGGAAGTTATGATTTTGTAAAGTAAAGGAATTATTGGCAATATCAACAATTGCAGAATCTCCAGAATCAAAAGTCTTCTTAAATAGAGGTTCTGAATTTGAAGTCAACTTGAATGAAGAAAGACCAACTACAATACCACCTTTAGTTAAAGAAGGTGATGTAATAACAGATGGTGTTTGGTCCGTGCCAATTCCAATAATATTAGTGACAATACCAACATAATTACGTAAAGAGTATCTTACGTTAGCGCAATCACCAGTACCAAATCCAACCGCAGGAATAGAAGAAAGACTACTATTTCCAATTGCAACTGTCAAAATACCAACTAGAGACTCAATATCTGTTTGAATACTTGCAGTATATGCACTAGCACCAACTCCAGGTTGATTGAGAGGAACAAGATCATCATCAGAATAATATAATTCATTTCTAACTGCCTTCTTCATGTAATCCATTGCGGATCTGAAAATATAGATAGACTCAGCTTCTTCATAAACAAGACCGTCAGTCTTCTGATTACCCTGTGCGTCAAAGTAGAACTTAGTGTTTCTTATGGTGTGTTGATTAGTATCATATGCGATATCTTGAGCAACACCATCAACAATATACTTAAGATCTCTGTAACACTTGGCAACACCAGTAGAATAAGTTCCAACATTCTCAGCAGGCAATGAACTTATTGTTGCAATTCCAATTGGTCCAGTAACAATAGCTGAAAGAGTAATTATAGTAGTTTGAACATCCTGACATGCATCAACTGCAGTGTTTGAAACTGTNGTTCCAACNCCATATANTGGTGGACCTTCAGAAGCAGCATAAGTNACTCCCATGCCATTTCTAACGGCAATTCTCATCTTGTTTCTTGCAACATCGAAGAGATAATTAGTTTCTTCTGCCTTAATGACCAACTTGTCATTATCAGGCATTGGCCCATTAAAATAATAAAGCGCTTCTTGTCTAACATATCTGTTACCACCAGTAAATAAATCAGTTGCAATAGCATCAACAAATCTACCAAGAATCATTCTCGCTTTAGTTTCGACTGTCGAAATACCAGTGTATTGTGCAATACCTGATGTCATTGTTTCATCAATAATTTGTTGTTGATTTTCTTTGATCAACTTATAACCAATTGCATATCTGTTTTGTTCTTCATTCGCAGTACTACCTGGAATAATGAATGTTGGATATGGAACAGCAACAGACGCAAGAGCTTTATCCAAGATCTCTCTCTTATTTTCAACAATAAGATCTCTAGCGTCATGATTGAGAACAAAATAATCGTTCGCTGGATCCTGCAAAACACTTAGATTGAACTGTTGAGCTGTTCCTGTTTGGTAATACGTTGGTGGAGTTTGGTTATTGACAACATACTGTCCCAAGAAACGTAGGTAATTCAGTCCATAGATGGTTTCGGTAGTATTNATACCAATTGAATTACCACCACTCCAGTAAGAAGATGCAACGCTAACCGTGTGACTGTTTGCAGCATACTTTAGATCCGAAGAAACAGCATCGACTACTCTACCAATCTTAGATTTAAATGCGTCTGCATTATAAGATGTACTAGAAGCAAAACTAACATAGTTGTAATTTACTTTTGCTAGCATTTCATCGATTAAGAATTGCCTATTAAGATCTAAAAGATCGGAAGCATCTGCATAAGTACCATCTAATTTTTGTTCGGAACTGCCATCGAATTGATCAGAAATATCATCAATTTTAATAACCTTGTTGGTTTTACTCAGAATGAAACTCTTAATTGGAATTCCACCATCCATATAGATCTTTTGTGTTGATCCATCAGGAAGTAAATCTTCCTCATAAACCATGTTAAATCCAACTCTATCATTAAAAGAAACTTCTTGATCAATATTTACCAGTAGAGAAGAAGTACTGTCTACAACGATTGGTTTTAAATCTGCAGACTTAGCAATACCAACAGAAACTTCTTGTGTAGTTGGTTGAGTAATAAATTCAAAGTCTGAGAACTCTTTAAATCCAGAAGGGTGTACAAGAGATCTTACTGGTTCTTTCCACTTGTCATAACTTAGTTGACTCTTGATAGAATATGAGAACTTTTGATAATAGAAGTTATCAGAAATTCTTTGTTGGAAATCGTTTAGAATACCAACAGATTTATCTAACTCACCAACTTTATCTCTAGAAATTCCTAAAGTAGAACTGAGATTAAAGATACTAAAATACTCAACTGTTCCAATTACTTTGGAACTTTCACCAGTAAGTTTGTCTCCAACTCTGAGTTGTCCGAATGATTTACCAACTCTAAGTTGATTGAGATCATTATCCCAACCACCTTCCATCGCAACTCCAGAGAATGTAGGTCCAGTTACTTTTTCTTTAGAGAGATAAGCAACGTCATCCTTTAGGACCATCTCAAATTGTGGCACCTGTTTCTTGTTAACAAGATAACCTAAAGTAATTCCATCATCATAGACACCGAAAGTTCCAGTAGCAATACCCGTCATATCATAAGTGACGGTATTATTCGTGGTACTAATTCCAGTTACCTTGAAGAACTTATAACCGTATGCATCAGAGTTAAAGTTTGCTAAGTGATCAGAATCTGCAGTTAATCTGCAGCCTTCAACAAACACCTCGTCACCAACATCAAATGGGAACGTTGCAGTAACACCTGAAGTTAGAATATCTGCATTAGATAATTCCGCAGTAATCAATGACCCATTAATGGTAAAGAAATCAATATCAAATCCCTGGGAGTGGTGGATAGTAACAATGTCAAGTGCCGAACTAAAGTCAATTGCATTTTCAGCCACATCAACTTTAGTGATAGAACCACCTTCTAAAGTTGGAATTAATTTAATACTTGTTTTATCTGGAACAATAAGAGTTGGAGTTTGATTATAACCTTTACCTCCAGTAGTTATTCCAATATAATCAATAGTTCTGATATCTTTTATACCCACAACTGATGGGGTACTCAGAAGAGGAGATAGAGTTGGATCAGTTGGATAATCAAATCCATCTTTTACTCTTTCATACTTCTCAACTTTACCAATATCTTCAGAAATTAGTTTAATGTTTGCGTCTTTTCCTTTTGCAGTTTTAATGCTGTCAATTAGAGGTAATCTATCATATCCAACACCTGCAAAGTTAATTCTAAGTTTATCAATAGGACCACTTGCAGTTTTTGAAGTAGTTGTATAAGTTACTGTAGTATTAGAACTATTGTAAGAAGATTTTTCCGCATCAGTTGGTCTTCTATTAAGATTGAACAGATAATTAGTATTGTCGCTAACAGTAATGATGTAATCACTATTTAATGAGTGTGGGACGATATCTATTTTGTTCGCGCCAATTACTTTCAAATCTCTAGATATTTCGGTCTTTCTTACATCAGAAGAACCTTTTGGTATTAGAGTATAATATAAGGCGGATGGAATATCACTACTAGTTGTTTTAATTTTTACACTTGCATCTGCAGTGCCAGGGATTCCTTCTCTAATAATAGCAAATCCATCTTCAGTATTTCCGACAAGTTCAAGTCTTCTGGTGAAATCTGGATCTTCATAAAATTCCAAATCCATCTCAAAAACACTAGAGTCTGAAATATCAAAACTAATAGTATCATTTTTAATGAATTTTAATGGAGGATTTACTCTATAGAGATTGTGATCGGATCCACCTACAGTATCAATATTAACAGTTATCCCTTTATCGATATCACTCAAATATTCAGTGAGTTTTATCTTATCCTTATCCGTTTTAAATACGAAATAACACTTATTATTAATCAGTCCATCTGCTGGATTATCAGAAATATAAACTACTTTTTCTCCTTGTTCAATTCTCTCTCCAGAGAGATCTATGGTATTATCTACTATAGAGATATCAGTAGAGCCGAAAGAAATCGGCCCTGTTGTCATTTTTCTAATTATAGGATTATAAAAGACAGATACACTATCAACCTCTCTATTGTTTATGGAGAATGTGATTCTATCTCCAGAAGACAATCCGTGAGATACTGCAGTTCCCACTACTGCACTATATCTCTCAATAGTTCCAGTAATTTCTTTATTAATAGTTGCAAAAGAGTGTGCGGCACCAATTAGAGGGAAACTTGAATCAAAGTTTACGAACTCTGCAGCGTTTAACTGAGTTCCAATACCAGTAGTTGAAGTAAATCCAATAGTAGAAATACCAACATGGTCATGACCAAGATTTACTGCATATACCGANTGTCCATTAACAAGTGGTATAGAAACACCAGAACCAACATTNTTAATGTATAGAGAAGTACCAGCAAGTCCTACATGATACTTAAGTTCTTGCCCTGTATAGAACTTGTGTCCAGGAACATAGATTGAACTCTTTGGTACAGTTCTATATTCAACAATAGTTCCACCTACACCAAGAACTTCTCTTACGGACCCAGTTGTTCCAGTACCTACAGTAACTTTTGGATCAAAATAAGTAACTTCGTTAGTATAAACATAATCATCAGGAACTTCATCTGGATTTAGAGTAATCTCAAAAACAGTTGGTTTTAATGTAATAAGATGATTATCATTAAAAGCTGTGTGGATTCCTGGATACTGCAATCTGTTAATATCAAATGTAGAATTTTTATCATCAATTCTAATGATTCTACAAATTTCTGTACCGATTCCAATTACATCTTCTACACGGAATCCACTGATATCATTAACATAAATTGTAGTTGTGACACCAGTAGCGCTGATCATATCAGCAGTCAACTTAGTTGTTTTACTTCTGATACTTACTACCCTATCACCTTCTACAGACTTTGCGGATGTTGTAGAAATGCCAGAGATGTTGATAGTTTCATTATTTAAAATTTCATGAGGATCAGTAAGTTTACACTCTATAGTATTTAATTTTTTAAGATCAAATATAACGCCAGACGTTACTGTTTCATTTACTCCAAAAGTATCAACAGTCTTACCTTTAATTTTGGAGATAGCAATATTCGCACCTCCACCACTTTCTCCTCTATTTTTAATTACTAAACTGTCACCGACTTTATATCCATCTCCTGGAGAGAAAACTGCAGTGTCTTTAATGCCAGAAGTTCTTATTTCCGAGACTCTAAACTCTTGTTTGAATTTTTCATCAACTTTGTCAATTGGTCTATATTTGGAATTATTTGAAGTAATATAATACTGAGATACGTTCCTGGTTAATCCATGAGCGGCAATATCAACATCTTGGTTAATTGATGGTAAGAAGTTATCTTCAATAGGTTGAGAGTGGAAATATGGTCCAATAAAGTATGGATAAGTTGGTTGCGATTTTCCAGTTTGGTCGGTATTTTGAGAGACAAAATATGCATAAGTTCCGTCTGGATATTCTGGAGTCTTGCAATATCTACCATTATTTTCATCAAGATCTCCAGTTCCATTATAAACGTAATCATTTACAAAGAAACCTGCAATAAATGTTGGATCAGTTGGTCTAACCCCAGGTGTATTGTCTACATCAATTTCATATCCAGTTTTAATTTGTTTTATTCCACCACCAAGAATATTTTGATATCCATATGGACCATAGATTGGATTACCATCATATGCAAATCCTATAATTGGTGAGTGTACTTTGTTATTTGGAGTTTCTACATTATTCTGAGTAAAGTTATCGCCCAACTGATATCTCAGTTTTTTAGGAACGAAGAAATTGACAAACTGAAGTCCTAGAGTTTCATTTCTACTTGGAAGCAAAAATCCATCATCTTCATCAGAGATTTGATCTTTAAGTTTCTCTACCTGATTAACTTTCCAGTTAGTTACATTAGCTAAGAATTTAGCGTTTTTGCCTCTAGCCTCAACAGAAAGTGTAGTGCTTCCATTAACATAACCAACACCACCATTCAGAACTTTAACTGAGGTAATTTTGCCAGATTCAACAGTAGGAACCAAATCTGCAAAATTTCCCTCTCCACTAACGATAATATCTGAGTCTAGTCGATAACCATGACCTTTATTGATAATTTTAACATCAACAATAGTACCATCTACAATAATTGGTGCAAGAAGAGCTTTACTTTGTATTTTTGTAGTTCTTGCATCTGGCCTTCTGTGATAGTTGAATTGACTTGTGCATCCATAAGCAACTCCACCATCTTCTACAAAAACATCATCAATAGATCCAAGAATTTTTGGTTCTAACTCTGGTTGTACAATGTCAATATCTCCTTGTTCTGCAGTACTATTAATAGAGATAGTAATTTTAGGATATGCAAAGGTGTGAGTACCTACACCAATGCCATCGAAACTAATAAACTTCTTATGATCGTAATTTTCAGTAGGTACAATAGTTCCAGCAATAGCAACTCTAAATCTATTTGTGTCTAGTACATCTACATAATAATCAGCACCAGTTTGCATTCCAGATATTACAGTATCAGTAGTAAAATAATGTACTACTTCACCACTGTTAAATCCGTGATTTCTTGCGTAAATATATGAATCATATGTATTAATTCCAGACTTATTACCAATAGTATTCGCAGAAGGAATTTTTACAGCTCTATTAGAATACCCCTGTCCTTTTTCTTTTACATAAATTGTACTTATAGTATTCTTTACAGTAAGACTCTCAATTGCATGAAAACCAGAACTAATTCCAGTAATACTGATAGTATTAATGCCTGCAGCAGCGTCTTGTGGAGTACTGTGAAGTTTTACGATTTGCGTAGTAGGTGTAGAAACGTAATAGTGTGAATCTCCAACCAAACCACCAATATTTGCATTCTTATTGCTGTTATAAATTATTTCTTCGCCAATTTGAAGATTGTGATTTTCACCAAAGTTAATTGTATTTGCAGCAATATCAATACCAGGTTGAGTTGGTTTGAACTGGAGAACCGTTCTCGTTTTAACTAAATTGGACTCCAAAACACAACCCGTTCCATTTCCACCAGTAATAGAAATTTCAGGTTTAGAAGCATATCCAACACCAGATTTCAATACTTTAATTTCTTGAACAGATCCACTGACATTGACATGTGCTTTACATCCAGATCCCTGAGGATCAACAATTTCCAACTGCGGTGGATTGATGACATCGTAATCTTCACCGGCATTTGTTACCTGAATATCAGCAATTCTTCCATAGAATACATTTTCATCAAACAATGTTGGAGATAAGATCTCAACTCCATTTCCCAACATTCCGATATAACGATTATCGGTAGATCTACGATTTTTATCATCAAAGAAATTTTTCTCTTTGGATAAGTTAAATTTCTTGAATAATTTTTGATTTTGAATATCTTTATTTTCGTAACTTGCCCTAAACAAATTACCAACTACTCCTCCTGTTGGAGTAAATGAAACGTGTTTATTTCCAAAAGAATCAGCCTTACTGAAGGATAATGATAAATTATCCTTATCTATAGAACTTATGAAATAAAATCCCGTATCAACACCNACAGATGATGCATCTGTTGGAATAAAATANACATTTTCACCATCGTAAAATCCATGATTAGTNGAGTTTATAACTTCTGTGGTGTTTACACCAACTACACTCAGTGGTTTTTTAGTATCAGATGCAAATATCTGATAGTTNGGCATTCCAGTAGANGTTACATAAAAATCTTTTTCGTTTGGAGTTATATAAGTATTTTGAACGCCTGTTGGAATTTTTGAAATATAATTAAAGTCACTAGTGTANTGACTTCCTTTTAAAATTCTCTTAGATAAAATAACAGAATCANNAATAGTATGATTTGTTGATGTTATCTGAACGACTACTTCTTGNGCATATTTTTTTATTTCANTAGTCGATGGATAAACAATATCAACAATAGTCGCTTCAGAGGTCCTAGATTGNTCATCNGAAAGACTTACTAGTTGTCCTANGTAAAATATAATTGAGTCAAATAATTTTATNCGNTACTTATTAGAANCTACCTGACTNACNGATTCAATTGTATGATCTGTTGGAATATTGTANAACCANCTATTAAACTCTCTAAAATCTCTAAGATCTTTACCAAATCCAGAAAGAGANATTACATCATCTACTTTTAGGTTAGAAGTTGCACTNAAATCAATATCNTCAACAACATTGGTAAGTANAAANTCAACTCTNGACGTTTGTCCAAATCCAATNTAACTATATGCAAATTTATCTTCAACNATNGAAGAATTTACTTCTAATTCTGCNCTAATTCCTTGACAACCNAAAAACTGATTNNNAGTTTTNTCTGTNTANGANACATTGATNTAATTATCNGAACCNTTTGGNTTNATNTGTACGTTNCCGGCNTTNGAGAATCCAACGGTAGAGTCTACTAANATGTTATCAGACCCCTTTGGCACGTCCTCTAACAGTCTTGTTTTACCAGACGCCTCGAACAGGTTAGAGAAGTCNGAAGAGTCCAAGGAAACCTCATAGAAGTCTCTTCCATCTATAGGNCTATATTCAATATTATAAATTGAGGATGATACAGTACCAACACCAGCAATATTTTGCAGAAGTGGATTTCCTTTAATTANNAGTGGATCTCCNCCACCAACTTTTTCTAAAAGAACATTTTTTGTAATAAAATAATTATTATCAGACGGGACCAACATGAAGTCCTGTGGTTTAATAATTTCAACATCTTGTCCNAAAAGAANTTTGAAAAGAATTTTATATGANGTATCAGTTCCTTTTGCTCTATAAAAATCTTTNGCNCTTGTTAAAATATTTTGAATATCAANANCATCNGTGAATTTCCTGTTTTCAAATCCAGGTAAAAATTCAGCTTTAAATTTAGTAAAAAATTCTTGTANGAAAAGATTACTTAAGTTNTANACTAATGTTCCTGCAGCATGATCTGCACTATTAGAATNTCTAAAACTTAAAAATTCAGTNTCTTCANCNGATTTGATAGAATCNGTTCCACTAAAACCTCTTGTGCAATTTTCAAAAGTCGTNGCTGTTTTAGTTTGATANTGAATTATCTCATCATCAATTTTNAATAATCCATTTTTATCTGGCCAACCNAAAGTACTAGCTACCTGAATAGTATCATCAATTGTTGTGATACTTGTTANAGAAGCAGTATAAGGGATTAGATTATCANTCCTAAACTCTTCAATATTTTTATATTCNTTTAAATTTACTGCAAGATCAGCCGCACCACCCNTAAAATCTAAGGATTTGTAATATTGTTTAAGAAAACTAGTAAACGTAGGAGCGTCCTGAAGTAAAAAATCAGGAATCTGAGATTCGATAATCTCGTTGATGCTAACTCTCTTTTCTGTCATTTTATCTTGTAAACTGTCCGTTTAGGTANCTAGATGTAGGAACAAACAATGTTGCAGCNGTATTCTCGCCNGAGGTAATGGTATCCTCCACTGTATTTACCACAGAATTGCCAACGTCAATTTGGAGATATAGATCTTTCANTCCAATAATGTCATTCGATTCTGGTACTGCTTCCACTTCAATAACATTATTATTTAACGTAGTAGATGTTATATTTACAACATCTAAAAGTATCTCTCCTTTAACGTAATCAATTGTTCCAGCATTTACCTTAACAATTGAAGGAATGTTATTAACAAGTTTAAAGAAAAAGACTCTACCTGTACTATTATTAGTAGCAATATCACCCATGTACAGGACATCATTCACACCAGATATTTTAAATCCCGAAGATTTAATAGAATATCCGTCTTTTTTAATATAGACCTTATTACCAAAACAAATTTCATAAGTTGCAAAAGTGTTGAAAGCTGGAGATACGTCTCTACGCATTCTTACTTTTGTAATGTTGGAAGTAATCGCTTGATCTGTGTCGTCAATTAGTGCATTAATTTTTGAATATTTAACTCTCCCTCCGAAGTTGTTAGTATCACTCGATCTCGCATATGTTGTTAAAGTATTAAGTACTTTTGTTTTAATTAAGGAAACATCTGAAGTCTGGTTCTTGTTATAGTAAAGTGTTGTATCAAATTCAACAAACAAATATTTTAGATCAATAAGTTCGGGTTTAATACCCGCAATTGAGTACTGTTTTAGAGATCTTGAGATTTCTTCCTTTGTAATTTGAGAAAGAGTATTTGCTCCTCTTGGTTTAATCGAAATAAACACCTTTCCATATTCTGGAGGATCCAACTCCTCACCCCCATAGGCGGTCACAGAATCGATGTTAGTGAAAATATATGGAATGAGTCCTTTATAGTCTGCCGCGGTCACGGCACGGAACTGTGAGGAGTATACACGGGGTGCCAGGTATTTAATCGAGTCGAGGGTTTCAATATCGTCTCCATTTTGCGCTGCAGAAATTGTTCTTAGTGCAGAAAGTCCACTTGTTATTGGATTTGCGTTATTATCCTTTAAAATTCCCGAGAAAGTGAAATTTACCGCTCCATTTCCTTCCCTACCACCACTCACAATGTATGAAACTTCAATAATTGATCCAGAAGCAGGTTTTTTACCCAAAATTCCGTCACCAAAGCGAACTTCATACCTCTGATCGGTAACTTCTTCCAATAAGAAGAGTCTAGAATTGCCATCAACATTCAAAATCTCACTATAAAGCGTATATTGCTCAGTTACATTGGTTTTTACCTGAACTCTAACCGTCGTAGTGTCAATATTTGCGTTCGGAAGGATAAATCTTTGATTAGGAATCGAACTATCGACCGTAAAAGTGTTTTTTACGAAAATTCCTTCATAAATTTCAAGATTTTCAAAGGTAGCTTGACCTTGGCTGTCTACTAAAGTAGTAAAATCTTCAGGAATCGAATAAATGTATGAAGTATCGGTTAAACCACCCTGTGCAACCTGTCCGGCTTTAAGAGTAACAG
>NZAU01000077.1 GCA_002686215.1 Candidatus Woesearchaeota archaeon | reverse complement strand
TTTAGATTATTATGAAAAAGGTCATACATTTATAATATCTAATGTATTTGATTTAACTGAAGAATTGAGAATGTTTGAAAGTGCAATATCAGATAGCTTTGCGTTTTATCCTGTATATGGTAATTTATATTGGAGTAAATCAGGTGATGGCGGATTTTCTAGTCATGACCACCCACACTATGATGTTTATGTAAAACAAATTTATGGAACTTCTCATTGGGTTTTAGGCGAAACAGAAGATGTTATACTTCCACCTGAAGATGTATTATATATATCTAAAGGAACTAAACATTATGTAAAATCAACAGATGGTCCTAGACTATCACTCACAATTAATATGAAATGATAATAGATGAATCAGTACACAATTGGTTATTAGAAAGTATGTATGATAAAACTACTCATATGAAACATTATGGTCAGTTTCCTATAGGCATTAGACTTCATCTGGGAATAGTAGATAATCATGATGAAATGAAAAAGGCATATGAAAGTGATAGTGAGTATTATGTAGATGATGTTGTTGGTTGTAATTTGCCGATTTCTACTGAAGACTTAAAAAAAATAAGAACGGAAGGTGCTTACTTATATGATAATAACGAATCTTTTGAACTTGAAAATTGCACGCCAACAATTATGAAGTCATTGAAAAATGACCATTGGGAATATTTGAGAACAAATACTTTTTGGGGCGAAAGAGGTCGCAAAGCATTTGGTGGCCGTGGTCATACATATTTTCCAGAAGAAAATCATAGTAAAGTGTTGTTTTGGAATTGGGTTTATCAAGAGTTTGTATTAATAAACAGAATAAAAACTGAAAGACCTACATCTACAATAAATCAAGATGATGATATTCTAGCAATTAATATTCCTTATGAGGGGGTAAATAGAGAGGTGATAGTAGTTACTTCTACTAATAACATTAGAAATCATACAGAAGCATTAAAAGACGCTAAAATATTTGTTGAACCTAATAGTAATCAACTGAAGGTTCTTTATAAATAGTACTATGGCAATTACAATTACAGACAGAGCATTAGAAGATTTTACTGATTATTGGCAAGACCCTGTAAATAAGTATATTCTATTATATTCAAGAAAATTGGTGTTTAATGAAGGTGTTACAATACTTGGCACAGCTGGGGGCACAGTAATACCTGTATTAGCATTTGATATATTAAATGTAGGTAATAAACAACCTGTTTACAATGTAGATGGCGATGATACTAGTGGCATTAAACATTATTTGGTTTTAAACAATGAAGGACAAAAAGAGTTTTTTTATTATTACGAAGAATCTGGTACAAGAAAAGGAAGAAGTGTATCATCTAGTGGTCAAACATCTNNTAGTGATAATCAACAACAGATAGGTTCATTAGATTTATACCTTACATGGTCTAATGATGATAATTCTTTTATAGGAAATTCTACTATTGATTTTGATGAAGTCAAAAATATACACACCATAGATGTTACACCATGACAGAATTAAAATCTTTATCTAGACAACCGACTAAACTGGATTATGCAGCTGCTACTCAGTTTAAGTTTAATATTACTAAACTGCCTAAAGTAGAATTTTTCTGTACATCTGTAAACATACCAGGCATTACATTGGGTGAAACTTCACAACCAACACCACTAAAAGATATACCTATACCTGGTGATAAATTGACTTATGCAAGTTTAAATGTATCGTTTCTTGTAGATGAGAACTTAGAGAACTATCGTGAGATACATGGTTGGTTAACAGGTCTAGGATTTCCTAGAAGTCATGAACAGTTTGAAACTTTTATAAACGCTGGTAAAGATAGATTTCCTACAAGTGATGGTACTGCAAAAAATAGAGACGCTGGTAGAACTGAAGATGTAGGTTTTGATGTTGGCGCTCAATACTCAGACGCTACATTAACTATATTGTCAAGTAAGAATAATCCTGTATTAGAAGTAAGATTTAGAGACTTATATCCTACTTCACTATCCGGTTTATCATATGACCAACAAGCTGGCGATACTTCATATCTCACAGGTGATGTATCATTTAGTTATAACATATATGAATTTGCAACTGTGGGAAGTGCTACAACTACTGAAACTACTACATAAGACTTGACATTTGTTGAGTTTTGTTATATAATGGTTAGATTATGACACTAGAAGAACTACAAGAACAGGTCGATAAAGACCTCAAAATAAATGAAACTGAACTTGATTTAGAATCTCTAAAGACACCACAGTTACATAACAAATATCTTAAACACTACAATAACTTTAAACTGTTATTGACCAGAGCTGAATCTGATTACAAGATACTTAAAAGAGTAAAATGGGAATACTACACAGGTAAGGCAAGTCCAAAGATATATCAAGAAAAACCTTTTAACCTAAAAATCATGAAGTCAGACATAGACAAGTATCTAGAATCTGATGAAGAATTAATCAAAGCAAAACAAAAGATAGATTACTTAGAAACTATAGTTAATTACTTAGATAGAACTTTAAAGACTATTAGTAGTAGAGATTGGCAAATAAGAAACTCTATTGAGTGGCGTAAATTTACAAGTGGTGCAATATAATGGCAATAGATAAATTACGAATGGAAACACTTGACTTATTTCCTAGTCCTGTATTTTCAGTACAAAACTTTTATGATAATAAACAATTACTTTCTACAATAGAAGATGATTTAAAAACTGTTATAAANGATTCTGGTAAAAACTTTCATCAATCTTATCCAGATTTACATAAGAGAGATGAGTTTAAAGAATTTGCTGATAGAATACTGATGTCTAGTAAACAAATACTTTCTCAAAAGTTTGGTTTTAAATATGATAATGCAATCATTACAGGCATGTGGTATAATGTACAAGAGAATGGTGATAATCATGATTTACATACACATTCTAATAATTTATTAAGTGGCGTATACTATGTAGAATCAGATAAGTCTGGTGGCATAATTTTTCAAGACCCTAGACAACAAGTAGATGTTATTAAACCTTNACTAGAAAGAATGAATCCTTACAACTCATCAAAGTGTGTATTAGAAAGTAATGAAAAGTGTGCTTTGTTTTTCCCTTCTTGGCTTAAACATCAAACACAAAAGACTAAGACTAGAAGAATTAGCATATCTTGGAACATAATGATTACAGGTTATATTAGTAATGCTGAATTATTACAACAATCTTATTATGACTGATGAGAAANNTGATATTAACTAAAAAGAATGATGTACACTTAGTNNTAGACGCTGATGAGGATGTNCGNNGAGACTTAGGCGAACACTTTACATTTTCTGTACCTGGTTTTAAATTTATGCCTGCCTATCGTTCAAGACATTGGGATGGCAANATAAGATTATTCTCATATACAAATGGTCAAATCTATACAGGTCTATATCCATACATACTAAACTGGTGTAAAGAGAATGATGTTGAAGTAGTAGATAGAACAGACATAAAGGACGCCTCAGTAGATGATAAACTTGTCGATTCTTTCATCAAGAAACTAAAGATACCTTTTGAAGTAAGAGACTATCAAAAATCGGCGTTTATTTACTCTATGATAAAATCAAGGTGTTTAATGTTGTCGCCTACAGCTTCGGGTAAATCTCTGATAATTTATCTGATGGTTCGTTTCAATCTGATACGCCTGAAAGAAGAAGAAAACAATAAGATTCTTATAGTAGTACCGACTACTTCTCTAGTAGAACAATTATATAAAGATTTTAAAGACTATGGCTATGATAGTTTAAAGAATGTACACAGAATATATCAAGGTCATGAAAAAGAAACAAATAAACGAATAGTAATTAGTACTTGGCAATCAATCTATAAAATGCCGAAAAATTTCTTTGAGCAGTTTGGTATGGTCGTTGGCGATGAGGCTCACTTATTTAAGGCAGTTTCTCTAACTAAAATTATGTCAAGACTAGAAAACTGTAAGTATCGTATTGGTCTTACAGGTACTTTAGATGATAGTAAAACACACAAGTTAGTTTTAGAGGGTTTATTTGGTGCCGTAAACAAGATAGTATCTACAACAGAACTACAAGAAAAAGAACATCTGGCGAAACTTAAAATACATTGTTTAGTTTTGCAACATGAGAAGATGTCAATAGACTTTCTTAGAGGTAAGACATATCAAGAAGAAATGGATTTTCTAGTATCTAATACTAAACGAAACAAATACATTCGTAATCTATGTTTAGATTTAAAAGGCAACTCACTTTGCCTGTTTCAATATGTAGAAAAACATGGTATGATATTAAAACAAATGATAGAAGAAAAGAGTAAAGACAAACAAGTATTCTTTGTTTATGGAGGTGTAGAAGCAAATGAAAGAGAAAAGATTAGAGCTATCACAGAAAAATCTGATAACGCTATTATTATCGCCAGTTATGGTACCTTTAGTACTGGTATCAATATTAGGAATTTACATAACATTGTTTTTAGTAGTCCTAGTAAATCTCGTATACGAAACTTGCAAAGTATTGGTCGTGGATTGAGACTAAAAGATGATAATTCAGAGGCTAGACTGTATGATATATCAGATGATTTATCGTATCAAGAAGAAGAAAACTATACACTTTCTCACTTTAGAGAAAGGATAAATATTTACAACGAAGAAGGATTTAACTATGACATTCATAATGTCGAGTTATAGGAGAGAATCATGGAAGCAATAAAGATTATAAAACTTATTAATGGTGATGATATCGTTTGTACGATACCACAACACTTATTAGATGATAAATCGCCGCTTGTTAAGGTAGATAAACCTCTTCAAGTAAAGTATATTCCTGCTGTAGAAGAAGTAGGTCTTAAAGACTATGTTGCATTAATAAAGTGGACTTCATATAGTGATGATACTATTATCTCTATACCTAAAGATAAGATTATGACTATCACATCAGCTGGCACAGCTATGACTAACTCATATGTTAATGTATCTGCTGGTTATGATAATGCAAGTATAGAGACCGAACACAATCAAGAATCATATGAAAGAGAAAGAATATCTGATGAGATGAATGAGAAGTTAAATGAAATCTTTGATAACCTTGATGATACTACTAAACACTAGCTACTCTGAACCCTCGGGAGGTAACACAGCTAAAATAACATAAAAAACAGGATTTGTCAAGGATGGTTGAAAATGAAATTTGCACATAGTATTTTATACATATTTTACTTTACATTAGCATTATATTCTTTTGTNGTCTTATCGTGGACACAATTGTTATTTACATATATCTTGTTTTGGTTTTTATTAGAATTTGTCATGAGTATGTTTACTCACAGGTGGGCAACACATGACTTATGGAATCCACCAGTATGGTTTCAAAACATTATGAGTGTAGTATCATTAACTGCATTGATAGGTACGCCAATATCATATTGTGCATGGCACCATAATCATCATAAGAACTCAGATACAGAAAAAGACCCACACAGTCCTAAACATGTTAATTGGTTTAGAATTATTTTTAGAACACATGAACACGAAGGTAATATTAAGTTAGCGTCTAAGAGATTAAAAAACAAATGGCAAATGTGGTTAACAAAAAATGAAACAGTCTTAGCATACTTGTTTAATATAATCTTGTTTATGATATTACCTATTGAATGGTTTTTATCATGGGCAACTGCCGTAGGTATGACTACATTTTGGGTAATGACAGTAACAGGAATTATGTGTCATTTAGGTGAAGTTAGAGATGTTCCGTATATGTATCCTGTTGCATTTTCTGAATCATTTCATAGACAACATCACATTGAACCACAACTAAAACATTGTTGGTTTGACCCATGCGTTTGGGTTATAAATAAACTAGGGTGGACTAAATGAAACATGCAAGATTAATACAATTATTGGCGTTAATTAATACTATTATTGCTATACTAGGATGTATTCTTTTTCCAGAGTATATCGTATATGGTTTAATTGCATGGGCATTTGTAAATATATTTGGCACAAACATTGCAATACACAGATTTATGTGCACANAGAAGTTTTAAAACAGGTGCAATAAGAGAAAAGATATTAAAATACTTAACAATAATACCTGCATTTGGTAGTCCACTATCATGGACTGCACANCATAGATATCATCATAGATATGCTGGACATCCTNTNGANGACAACCAATCNCCNGATAGAATAGGTTATGTTAGAGCATGGCTTACTTTATANGACCCNATAACTGTNCCTAAAACAATGGTAAAAGATATNTTAAAAGANAAAGACTATATGTTTATTACNANACATTATTGGANACTATTNTTTACTTANATNGGTNTTTTATATGNNATAGACCCAATGTTAGGTNTATTTGCATTTAGTTTTCCTGCNGCTTGTGTATATTTTGCAGCCGGCGCNTTTGGTGTNATACCTCATTCTAAACATTTNGGNTATCTNGTTATTACNCCTAGAAAAGATTGTACTGCTGTTAATAGTCCNNTAACTTCACTAATTAGCTGGGGTGANGGTTGGCATAANTATCATCATACAATATCTAAAGATTANAGNCANGGACATANGTGGTGGGAANTAGACCCACCTGCATGGTTTATAGAAAAACTATTTTTAGTGAGTAGAGGTTAAATGTTTAATCAACAGTCTAAATTATTANTATCACAATTAGTTATGCAACTTACAACAATTGTAGGCATTTATTATTATTGGGGCACCTTTGCAATTTTAGATTATTTTATAATAATTGCTTCTACATTCTTTTTTGCNNTNGTATTATTAGAAGCTTTTGTACATAGATATTGTACTCATAGAGTATTTGAGTTAAATAAAAAAGCAGAAATATTTTTATTATATTGTTCAACACTTTTATTACAACCGCCAGCATTAGTATGGGTGCCAAATCATATTACTCATCACAGATATCCTGATAAAAAAGGCGATTCACACCCAGCAAGTAATGGTTGGAAAACATGGTTTTGGTGGAATACATATAAAAATAGTATGATAAGTGGACACACAGTAAAAAGATTACTAAAGAATAAACATTATAGAATACAGTATGAAAATTTTTTTAAAATATACTATCTATTTGTAATACCCTGTTTTATAATTAGTCCATTTTATACACTTTGTATGATATTAATACCTGCTACATTTNGTTTTCATATAACTAGTTTTATTAATGTATTATGTCATACTCTGGGTTGGGGATATAGAAACTTTGATACTAATGATAATTCAGTTAATATTAACATATTTCCAGTGAGCTGTGCAACACTACATAATAATCATCATGCAAATCCCTCTGCTATGAACAATGCTGTTAAGTGGTATGAAATTGATGTAACATATTATGTGATTTTATTAATAAAAAAATGATTAAAAAAATGAGAATANTGTGGGCNTTATTATGGGTAGGTTTAATATCTAGTTTCTTTTTTCTAACATTNGAACAATGGTTAATTTGTTTANTNTTAGGACACATTTTAGGTGGTATAGGTCAACCTATTGCACTACACAGATACTTGACACACAAGACATTTAAAACAAATAAATTTTGGCATTACTTTTTATTGTACATATCTATCATAGTAGGTGAGGGTTCTAGTATAATATATAAATCTGCACATATAAAACATCATAGATATTCTGATGAAAAAGAAGACCCACATTCACCCAAATATATGGGTTATTGGAAAGTATTTTTTGGTTATTTTTTTGCAAAAGAAGAAGGTAAAAGAAGTATGATATATGCAAAAGATTTACTTAGAGATAAAGAACATATATTCATACATAAACATTATTTTAAAATACATGCATTACACTTCTTTACATTATTAATGATAAGTCCTATTTTAGTTTATGCATTGTATATATTTCCTGCAATGTATAGTATTATAGGTGCTGGTTTTGTAAATGCTTCAGGACATTATCCAGAAGAGGCAACAAACAAAACATGGGTTACACTTTTATTTTTTGATGGTCACCATAAATATCATCATGAAAATCCATCAGAGTGGTATATACCCTTTCCGTATCTATGGATAAATACATTTATTAGACTAATAAAATCAAACCAGCATTGACATTCTTTGTGTAATGGTATATAATGTATAACATGAAATCAGAAAAGAAAAAAGAACATTATGTAAACAACAAAGAGTTTTTGGCGGCTATGACCGAATACAAAAAACTTTGTGTTGAAGCAGAAGAATCAGGTGAAGAAAAACCACCTGTTTCAAACTATATTGGTGAGTGTTTTCTAAAAATTGCAAATCATCTATCATACAGACCTAACTTTATAAACTATACATTTAGAGATGATATGATATCTGATGGCATAGAAAATTGTTTACAATATCTTGACAATTTCAATCCTGAGAAATCAAATAATCCTTTCGCATACTTTACACAAATAATATACTATGCATTTATACGAAGAATACAAAAAGAAAAGAAACAAACAACAATAAAAAATAGACTAATCATGGAAGGAAACTATGATGATATGACACTAAACGAAGGCGAAGATAGAAATTTCAGAAATCAGTTTAGTGAGTTCTTACAGAGAAATGCTGGTACTGAAGATGTACCTGTTGTCAAAAAGAAAACTACTAGAAAACGAAAAGGAAAACTAGATAAATTTATAGAATAATATTATGAAAATAGCCCTACTGAACGATACTCACTTTGGGTGTCGTAATGATAGTCCACATTTTATGGAGTATCAGAATAGATTTTATGATGAATTGTTTTTTCCGTATATCAAGGAAAATAATATAAGACATCTAATTCACTTAGGTGATGTAGTAGATAGAAGAAAATTTATTAACTACAATATCGCACATAACTTTCAAGAGAAGTTTTGGAAAAGACTTTACGATATGAGAATTGATACTCATATTATCTTAGGCAATCATGACACTTATTATAAGAATACTAATAGTGTTAATGCAATGCAACAATTAATTACTACATTTGATGGCAAGATAGAACCTTGGATATATGAGAAACCTACAACAGTTACATTTGGTAGACTGCCTATATTGTTAGTGCCATGGATATGTGATGATATAGAAGAAGAATCTCTAAAAATAATATCAGAATCAAAGGCACAAGTATGCATGGGTCATTTAGTAGTCAAAGGATTTGAAATGCATAAAGGTCATTTTAATGAACATGGTCTAGAAAAGAATATATTTAAAAGATTTGAAAAAGTTATCTCTGGTCATTTTCACAAGAAGTCAGATGATGGTCAGATATTTTATTGTGGTACACAGTATCAGATAACTTGGAATGATTACGATTGCCCAAAAGGGTTTCATGTATTTGATACAGAGACTAGAGAGTTAGAAAGAATACCTAACCCTCTTTCTATATTTAAGAAGATATATTATGATGACAAGAAAACAAACTATAAAGAGTTAGATATATCAGAATATGATAAGACATTTGTTAAGTTATTTGTAGTCAATAAAAGTAAAGAGGAAATGTTTGATAAGTTTATAAATCGTTTACATACTGAAATAGACTTACATGAGATTAATATTATAGATGAAGACCAGTCTGATATCACAGCTTCAGTTAGAGAAGATATATTAGACCAAGGTGAAGATACTCTAACATTCTTAGGTAATTATATTGAACAGATAGACACAGACTTAGATAGACAACAATTAAAAGACTTTATCAATAAACTATATAAAGAGGCTCTAGAGTGATACATTTTAAATCTATATCATGGCAAAACTTCTTATCTACAGGTAATACACCTATAAAGATTGATTTAGACAGACACCCAACAAACTTGATTATAGGTAAAAATGGTTCTGGTAAATCTACACTACTAGACGCTCTATGTTTTGTATTATTTAATAAACCATTTAGAATTATCAAGAAAGAACAGATGGTGAATACTATTAATGATAGTGGTTGTGTAGTAGAGATAGAATTTTCAGTAGGTACAAAAAACTATAAAGTCATACGAAGTGTAAAACCTAATAAGTTTGAAATCTACAAAGATGGTGAGTTAGTAAATCAGGATGCCTCTACAATAGATTATCAAAAATATCTAGAAAGAAATATCATGAAACTGAATTATCGTTCTTTCATTCAAGTAGTATTATTAGGTTCCTCATCATACGAACCATTTATGAAGATGAAATCTAGATACAGGCGTGAAGCTGTCGAAGAAATACTTGATGTGAGAGTTTTTACTCTTATGGACTACAATTTAAGAGATAAACAGAGAGATTTGGGAAAAAGCGTCTCGGATTTACGACATTCTTGCGATTTAATTGAACAAAAGGTAGCATTACAAGGGGAACATTTAAAGTCTCTAAAAACACGCATTGGAGACGCCGAGGCGAGCTATCGTTCAAAAATAGAACAAAATCAAGAGGCAGATAGACAATATAGACAAGATTTACAACAATTGAACGAAGATATAGCAAAACAACAAGAAATTATGAAGTTTAAACCTGAAGTAGATAAGAAAGCAAAAAAATTATCTAAGTTAGAATCTAAAATACAAAATAATCTAGATACTCACAAAGAGACTTTATCATTTTTTGAAACACATGATGAGTGTCCTACATGTACACAAACAATATCACAAGATTTAAAATCTAAAAAAGTAGAAGAAGAAAAGACTACTATTACAAAACTAGAATCTGGTCTACAAGATATCATGCAAGAGATAACAAAAGTAGAATCTCAGATTACACAGATGGATGCCGTATCTAAAAAGATACAAGATATGAATATTAGTATTGCAAAAATCAATTCATCATTAGAAGGTATTAAAAAACATTCAGATGATATAGAATTAAGTACGGCTGATGGTCAAGATTCAGATAAACTTGAACAAGAATTAAATGACTTATCAGAAGAACTAAAAAAACAAAAAGAAGAATTAGACAAACTATCAACAGAAAAGGATTATGTTGATGTTCTTAGGGAGATACTTTCTGATAAGGGTGCTAGGGCTCAAATTATTAAGAAGTATCTTCCTATCATGAATCAGTTAATTAACAAGTATCTACAATCAATGGACTTTTTCGTATCGTTTACATTAGATGAAGAATTTAATGAGACAGTTAAAAGTAGACATAGAGATACATTTAGTTATAACAGTTTTAGTGAAGGTGAAAAAATGAGAATAGATTTAGCACTTCTATTTACATGGCGTGCCATTGCAAAAATGAAAAATAGTACAA
>NZAU01000076.1 GCA_002686215.1 Candidatus Woesearchaeota archaeon | reverse complement strand
TATTTAATCTAAACATAACCAAATACCATACATTCTATAATATATTAGTCTCTATCTATAAATAACTCATTCTTTGATATTACAAACATGAGCATAGGGACAATCTACCTCATCATCAACAGAACCAACGGTCTCAAGTATGTGGGAGAGACAACAATTGGAACAAACAAGGCATGGAAGCAACATATTGATGAATCAAAGCGTATGAGTCCATTACCATTACACCGTGCGATGAGAAAAGATGGTAATCATAACTTTATGCTGAGAGAAATAGAAGAATGTAATATCAATCAAATAGAAGAAAGACTACAACATTATATACTAGAATATGAAACAAACAATAGTGAACAAGGATATAATCATGATGATATAGAAGAAAAGAAAGAGATTATAGAACCTGTACCCATTAAAAAGAAAGAAACATGGGGTTTTCATCTAGAAAAGAATCGTGGTAATGGTAAACACCTAGCAGCAAAGGTATTAAGTGTAAATGTAGAAACTGGTGAGGAAAAACTCTGGGAAAGCATTACAGAAGCATCTATAGGTGTTACAGGCAATAGAAATGCAACAGGTAACATTACAAATGCGATGAAGAATGGACATAAGGCATACGGTTACCTATGGAGAAGAATGACACAATCTACCCGTAATACCAAAGTCTATGGTGTCAATAAGATTACATGGATGAAGACACAAGTATATCCTAGCATTAAATCTGCAGCTCGTGACTTTGGTTGTCCCTATACATCTGACCTTCGTAAGTCTTTGAATAATCCCCGTAAGTATAGTTGGAAAGGTTTTTATTGGTTTAAAGAATAATCACCATTTTTGTATCGGGCACTTTGCAATAGAAAACCTTGCCTTTGATTCCATATAACAACCACACTTCTTACAACGTTTGTTCTTTAAAATAAAATATTCACATGTAGCACAAATCTTTAATCGTTCCTTATATTCATCCTTTGACACTAAAGGATTACCATTTAATGAAACCGTATCCTGTACCACCTCAAATGTGAACTTTGCCAGATTCTTTCCCTGTTCTGATATTGATGGTAAATCCTGTTTATCATCCGGCATAATGAAACCATCCCGTTACAACATATTTCATTCCTTCCAATACCATATTTCCACGATGTGCATGAGTATAACCCGCTGGCCAGATTAACAACTTTCCACGTTCAGGTTGTACTCTCTTCTTATAATACAAAAACTCAGTCTCTCCTCCCTGATAATCATCATTCAAATATAACATCCATACTGCGGCACGATTACCATCAGAATTTGCAACAGAGTTCTCACAGTGCCAAATATGATAACCTCCTCCCTTTGGTGTCTTCTGTACCTTTTGACTCATCGAATAATAAGTCCTTTCTTTCATCGTTCCGAAAACACTCTGATATTCTTCAAAACACTGTCCAATTCTTCCATTCAATTCCGCCATGATTTCCGTCTCAATTCGCATCTTTGTCATCTGTGACATATCAATCACATAATCAAATCGCTGAGCACATGTCTGGGGATAATCATTTTGACTTGGATAAATGGCACCTAGATCCTGATAATAATCAAATTCCCGCATAATCCTCTGACACCATTCCGTATCGAAGACTCCACTATAAGATCCAATAAAATCTTCATAATCACCATGTAGAACCATATTCTCTGGATCCTGGTACAATTCATTCTCCATCAGTATTCTCCTCTGTATTCTCTGATTCTAGCACACCTTCCCACAAATAGTAATCACTTCCTCCATTTCTTTCAATCTCCTCCTTTACAAGTGGCAAATAATATTTCACCCAATCATCATAACTGAACCTCCACTTATTAATCGGACATGAAGACATCCATTCCGTTAATCGAAGCTCTAAATTACATCCACAATGTCCACATACATCATATTCATGATATCCCCATTCGACATCCACAGTCTCTGAATCTGCATCGACATCGATTTCTTTTGCAGTCTTTACTTCCATCGTATGAAGATAATCACATGCATTACAGACATCATATCTCTTCTGTAAGAGTTCTTCGCTTATAGGAATATGTCCGTGTTCCATTAAAAATGATGCCACATATGCGACATCATATTCGCGATTGTTCATCTCAATTCTTGAATACCTATAATAATTTAGTTGCCAAATCTTCCCTTCAGTTTTTCAATATTGCCAGTTCCACTAAATGTAATTCCACCATTATGTTTAATGGCATCTCCTGCTTCTCCTCCTGCCTTTTTACCCCATTCACCACCGGGACCACCAGGATTTCCTGCTCCGGTTGATGTTTGTCCACCACCATAGTTGACTCTTCTTCCGACCTTACTTGACATCGATGATGTATAAGAACCGGGACCATAAACATATCTTTGACTACTGCAATTAACACTTCCTCCACCAGATCCGGGACCACCTGCCGATGAATTTTGAATTGATCCAGATACACCTCCAGTCCATCCCTGTCCTTGTCCGCCTGCTCCTCCAACTCCTCCAGGTGCAGTTAAAGTTCTTGTGGGTGCCGAACCAATTATTTGATCAATATTAGATCGATTTGGTTGTGGAACAGAATAATTATATCCACTATAAGTAATCGTGTAACTATTGGCACATTGACCACCACCACCTCTTCCGGTTGTACTCCACCATCCTCTCATAGGTCCACCGCTTGTATTATATCCAGGACCGGGACCAGGAATACCCGATCCTCTATACTTTCGTCCACAACCTCTTCCATTACCTTGTTTGACTGTTACTCCTTGACTTCTTGCTGGTTCCCAATGACGATTTGGTGGAACATATTGATTTCTAACACCATGTCTATAAGTAGTAAGATTGCAGGAAACACTTCTAGATGGAGATCCACTTCCTGCACTACCACCTCCACCACCTGCCCATACTTTACCACCATCTTTAATCGTAAAATTGAAATTACGACTTGCATTACCAGTATTCAAATGTAATGCACCACCACCAGAACCACCGACACTTCCTGCACTTGCACCAGCTGATCCAGCGGCACCATAGATAATGCCCTGAGCATTTACGTTCATATCCATATTTCGGATATTTCCAGATGATGTCAAAGTTCCGGCATATGTTGATACATTTCCAGAAACTAACTGACCTGACTCATTTCCATCAAAAGATCCAATATCTAACCTCTTTTTAATATTCTTTGTTAGATTATTATTGAAATGTGACTGAAATTCTTTTTGCTCATCAATTCCAGTAAATTTTACATGATAATACTTATTACTATTCCTGAAAGTTTCAATACTTAGATTTTCGTTTGTATCAGTAATGTCGGCATTCTCCGTAGAATCCGGAACAATTGGATTCTCATTATCACTAGTATCTCTAATGTAATCAGAAAATTTTACATTCTTTCCTTCCGCATCTCCGCCACCAAAGTTATTTTTAAGGTTTTGAAAACTAATTTCCCCACTAGCAAAATAATTTTGAGTATCAATATTGACAGCCATTTGTCGTAATCGTTTTTCTTTATTTAGATTTGTTAGTGGTATTTAATCGCAATCGTGAATCGATAATCATTTCGATACGATGTTGCCTTGTGCATGATACCGGCATCAAAAATAACCATTCGATTTGATATTGGCATGATACCCATCAAATCATCATCAACCAGGAAAAATGTTTCTCCGCCATCATCCAAATTGTGCATACGCTGAATTGGATAATATAAGAATGTAAATCCTTCTCCATCAGTATGAAAATATGGATCCTCTGATGGTGCAAAACAATTCACATACATTCGATAGAGTTTTAGATCCCGAATAAACTCAACTCTATCATACAAAGTTTTGGCAATTAATTTATATACAAGTTCCGATTCTGGAATGTTATGTGTCATTCCGGTAACAGGAGTATTCTCATTATCCTGTTCACCAAAAGAATATTTGGCACTCAGACAATATTGGGCAATATGTCTTTGCTCAGTTTCGGTAAAGAAATTATCACTATAATTAAGAATTTTTTCGTTCGGTGTCTCCATATTTTTTTACCTTAATATTGAATGCAATTGAAATTCTAGGATTTCCAGGAGTATCTATACCTTTCGGAACAAAATGGCGAAGATAGGATGGAAACATAATTATATCACCTTCTCTCACATTTGGAGTAACCCGATTTGTGGTTAAATTTGACATCATCTCCAAAGAACTTTGCCGCACTTCTTCATATGGATCGACAAATATAGGTGCCTGATGCACCTTTGGATCAAACTTTAGAAAATGAATACATGAAAAAGTTGCCGGAAACTGAAATACATGGTTTCCCGTATGTGTGTGCTCTTCTTGCCAGTCTCCATTATCATAATGATTAAACCAGATACTTTCAAAATCAAATTCGACTGGCAAATCAAAAAACTTAGCAACGTATCTATTATATTCAAATAGAGTGCGTGTATTACCAAACAAACTATAATTCAAATCTTCATAACTGAAGGATGTGCAAAGATTATCAGTTGTCCATCCTTCAGGAATCTTTAGTTTACTATTATTATGTTGATCTTCAATCTTTTTCAGAAGTTCATCTTTGAGAATATGATTCTCTCTAATATTATTCTGAAAGATGTGAATTGGAAATAGTGCTAGTTTGTACATCTTCAGTATTCCTACGATTTTTCACATATTCTAATTCATGCCAATTTTCAGGGAAACATAATACTAAACAGTGTGTTTTCTTATGAAGTGGGCAATCTTTGATGTTTTCATCATCTTTACATTTTACACCAATCTCAATTGTGATGTAAGATTGATCAACAAAATACACCCATCCTTTAAGGGATTGCCCATATGATGGTGTCCAGATTACATAATCATCAATTTGAGGAGTATAGGGCATGTTGTAAAGGGTTCAAATTGAGTTGCATTGCAGTATAGGGAGTTGTAGATCTAATGTCTACTTGATCACCTTGCTTGGTGGAGTTAATAGGCGCGTAATAGCATCGCTTTTTTGAGTTGTAGAATCCCCAGATACAACGAACGTCATTACCATTATTGTAAACAAACCCAGGGTTGCATACAGTCCAAATTGCAATAGTAGAAGCGTTTTTGCGAACGACTTCGTATCTGTATCCTTTAGGAGGTTCATGAGAGAAATTTGAGGGGAGTTCAAGATACTCTTTGGATTTTGATTCTTTCTGGACTGACACCATCATTAGTCAATTCGTCAAATTTTGCTTGAGTTTGCTCTTTAGTAAGATTTTCGGCAATTATAGTAAGTCCCATAGTAGTTTCTTCTAAAATGTTATAAATTGCACTTTCTGAGTTTTCCATGGTGATTAGGTTACGAATACATCTATTATACCAGACTTATATTCTTCTGCCAACTTAAGTTTAGTGGCATTAATAATGTTTGGCATAAGTTTATCTATATGAGCATTCTCATAGTCTAATTGCTCTTCGGCAGCAAGAATGTCGAATGCTTCCTGATCATTTTCTGCGATGAGAGTGACCAAACCACCATACTCAGTAGAAGGAAACGGCACCCAATAATCAAGAATGTAGATAAATCTCTCTTTTGATTCCATTTTAATCAGACATACTACCAGGAGTTCCTGCGTTTAANTTTTTCAATTGACGGTCNAGTTCATACCAAACACTTGTGAGTTTGAGATTCATNTAACTCTCATACTCATTACCTTCAATCAAACTGAGTANATTTTGAATTTGTGCCTTTGCAGATAACAAACGGAAAATAGGATCTTCAATCCTTTTAGGTACNATTTCTTCACTCATTAGGAAGGAACTCCGCAACAAAGTAATCAACAGTCAGTTCCATCTTGGCAGCAGTATTCTCAATAAAAGTGTCAAGAATAAAGGGAGCATCTTCCTTTACAATTGAATACCATTGATACCAAAGTTCTGGATTCGTAGCAGGTGTCACGGGTTCTTTTATATTATCAACCCAACTAGTGTAATCAGAAGGAAGGTTCGACATAAGATTCTGGTTGTGGTGTTGGTGAAAGATCCATTCCGACAGATAGATCGCTAAGGCGGTTATAAAGAGTGGAAAGACTTCCGTGCTCTTTTTCAATCTGATATTCTTCTCTTTTCTCTACACACTGTAGAGCACTCATCAAAATTCCTAGTTCACTTGAATTGAGATTAACCTGAACTTCGGTTTTCGTCATACTGGAGTAGTGCATTTATCTTATCTATAATGATAGCATATTTCTCCCATTCTTCCTCTGGTTGAAGCATAGATTCTTGTTCTAATGCCCACACAATTGTGTCCCATTCATCATCCGTGAAGAAATTTCTAGTGTCGTTGTTCATCTCAATCAACCTCCGAACATGTCATCGAACAATTGCTGAGAAGAGACTTCAAGTTCTTCGCGGTGCTCCTGCATCCAGCGTTCCTCTGCCTCCATACGCTTTCGGGCAGAGTCAGGGTTAAGTTGACCCGGCAGGTGGAGCAGGGTGCCGTTTGGGAGTCGCTTGAGCATGGTGTCCTGTGCTGTATGAACATATTATAGGGCACCCAGAGGCGATTCTAGGGTGCCCTGTGCCAGTTCTAGGCGTGTCCTACCGGTTGCTTGAAATAAAGACCAGCACGGGTCATCATATCAATCAGAGCAGATTGAATTTTCTCCAATTCTTCTGCATCAATATCAGATTCCCAGAAGTCAACAAAATCAAATTCTTCCAGATTTACAGTACCGTCCTGATACATGGGAGCATAGAAAAGCTCACCTTCTGTGCAGACAGTATAAACACAACCGTGATTTTGAACGGTCAGAAACACACCAGAGAAGTCAACGTTCATGATTCNGGAAGAGTAAGTTGNTCAAATTGAANGTGGTCATCGCAGGAATCATCATCCTGCAAATCAATCATCTCAGTATCTGTAAGGCAAGTGAGTTTACCGAACAGAAAATCAATAAAATCATGTTCTTCTTGGGAAAACATCACCAAATCTCCGTGAAACGTTTGTGAGTTACTTTGGTCATTCTACCTTCGTTGAGCATGTTATCACATACACGACAGAAGACTTGAAACTTTTCTTCTCTAGTCAGAGTATCTGCTCCATCACAATTTTTCATAATGCGGAGCATTTGTGCTTTGGAAGTAATCATGAGAAGAGAGAAACAACGATGACAATAATAGAAAGAAGATACAACATCAGCACATCATCGGCATATACTCAGACTGAGGAAGTTTCTCAATGTTGTAACCAGTAACCTCAGCACCATTAGCAATACGGGATTCCCACTCATTCTTAGCAGTGAGCAGGGTGACAGTGCTGTAGGACTTCAGACCATTCTTGCGCCAAGTGACACGTTTCTGAAAACGCTTGACACCCTCATCGGCAATATATGCTTCAGGGAAGAAGTCAACGATGGTGACGTTGGTGGTGAGTTGCATGGGGTCTCTTGCGTTGATGAACTTATTATAGGGCAGATCAGGCAGCACGGACCTCACCAGCGACCACTACGTCAGCTGGCA
>NZAU01000075.1 GCA_002686215.1 Candidatus Woesearchaeota archaeon | reverse complement strand
TTTCCCCGAAAGCGTATCTTACGCTTCTACTACCTCCACTCTGCTTTATGAAACAGATTGTGATCATACAAGAGGTCCAATAGCAAAAATTGAAGTTATTAACCCAGGCAAGAACTATTATGATCTTCCAGGAATTACTACATTAACCACTAATGGTGGCGAAGGTGCAATTTTAGAAGCACAAAGTAATACCATAGGTTCCCTTAAATCTTCTTCAATCCAAGATGTTGGATTTGGTCTTCCTTCAGATCCAACATTAAGACCAAAACTTCTTTTCCCACAATCTATCCGTATTGATCCAGCAGCAACATTCGTTCAAGTTGGTATCACTTCATTTGGTAGAGGATTTTCTATTACTCCAAAATTAGTTGTAGTTGATGGAAAAACTCAGTTACCTATTAATGATGTAGATCTCAGAATGACTCTTGGAGTTTCTAATGTTGAAATCCTGAAGAACACTAAGGCACTGTCTAATGTACCACCAACTATAATTCCAACTCAAACCGATTCGGGTGTGGGTATCAGTACTATTGAGTACTTCCCTGCAACTAAAGATGCATTAGTTACCTTATCTGCAGGATTTAGTGAAGATGTTGGTTTCCCCTTTGCTGTCGGTGATAAAGTTCTTATAGAAAATATAAGTGTTGGGGTAGGATCTACAGGAACAAACTTTAACTCTTCTGATTATGATTATAAGTTATTTGAGTTAACTGAAGTTACTCCGAATCTCGCTGGAATCGGATCTGTAAGATTCAATATGTCTGATGTATTGGCAGCAAATGATCATCCAGGTCAGTTTGATGATGTAAATTCTACTGGAAGAATTACAGCGCAAAAACACTTCCCCACTTTTGATTCTTTCTTAGAACTAAGTGATTATATTGTTGGTGAAACTGTAACCTCTGGTTCAAAAACTGGTAAAGTTGAAGATTGGAATCCAATCACTTCTACCGTAAGGATATCTTCGGATGATGAGTTTGTAGTTGGAGAAAGAATTGCAGGAAAATCCTCCAAACTTGTTGGTACGGCAACTTCAGTAACTTCATTTACATCTTATCTGAACTATGCATCAAGTTCTAAAGTAATAAGAGGATGGCAAAATGATTCTGGGGAACTTAATTATGATCTTCAGAGGGTTCAAGATAATTTCTACTATCAGAGGTTCTCATATTCTTTGAAATCAGAAGTTCCATATGATACTTGGAATGATGTTGTTTCTGCAACTAACCATGCTTTAGGATATAAAAAGTTCTCTGATTATCAGTTAGAGTCAACTGCTGATAACAGTATGACAGTTGGAATAACAACTGTAGTAGGAGTTGTAGATGCTGTTAATGAACTAACTGGATTTGGAGACTTTAATTGTGTTCATGACTATGATCTAGTTACAGAAAATAATATCAACGCTGGAACAATATCGGATGAGGTAGTATTTTCTAGCAGAATCCTTACAGATTATTTTGAATCTGTTGGAAATAGAGTTCTTTCCATTGATGATATTAGTGGTGATTTTAATAGCGAACCTAGATCGACCCCTTTTAGTGTTGTTAATACATTCTCTTTAGAAAAAACAGCGCATAAATTTATTACTTTTGTAAGGGATAGAAGATATGTTGCTCAGCGACAAATTTTACTTGTAGATGTACTTACTGATGGAACCAGTGCATATCTGAATCAATTTGGCAGAATAGAAACTACGTATGATCAGGGTTCCTTTGACTTCTCTATTTCTGGTAGTGAAGGTCAATTAACATTCTATCCAACTCAGTCTAGTGTTAATGATTATGATATCACTACTGCTGATTTTAGTTTAGCTGGCATTTTCACGACAGGTGTTGGTTCAACAAATCTTGGTGGTATAGTTGATGTGTCTACTGCAAGTACGACGGTAGGTAGTGGAGTTACTACTACAATCGTATCTATTGCAAATACTTACACTTCAGCAAAAGTTATTGTTAATGTCAATCCAGACATTGATGAAACTAAATTTGAAATGGTTGAGTTAAACTTGGTCCATGATGGCACCAATGTCGATCTCTTAGAATATGGAAGAATGGCAACAGGTGGATTTGCAGAGTCTTCTGAAACTGGACTTGGCACATATCATCCCTACATTGATGGTTCTAACTTAAAGGTAGATTTTATTCCCGCTGTTGGAGTTGGAACGACAGGTGCCATTAATACAATGATTGTTGGACTTGCTACTGCCACGTCTACTGGAGTCTCTACTATTTCATTGCAGAAACTCAATCTAGAAGCACAAACCACTTCTATTAGTGCATCTGGATCTCCTGGAATCACTACAGTATCTTCTTTTAGTGGAGATTTTGATGCGGCACATTATATCATTCAGGTAACGGATACTACGAATCATAGAGTTCAACTTTCCGAAGTAGTTCTTGCTGAAAGTTTTGTAGATTCATCTAATCCAGGTGATACCTTCTTTACTGAATTTGCTAATCTTGAAACTCATACTGGACTTGGAACATTTGGATCTGTACTTGCTTCAGATGGAACTAATTCGTTGGTGTTTACACCTGAACCTAGTATTGACACAGTGGTTACTGTGTTTGCTCAAGAGTTGTCTATATCTGTTGACGACGAAAATGCCCCGACTGAAATTGATTTCACTAATGGATTGATTCAAACTCAACCTGGAACTTATACGGGAACTGAATCTGATGTTAAGAGAGCATTTGGATTAACTCATAATAATGATGAAATCTTTGAAAGATATTTCACTGGTAATGATAGCAATGTTGTTAATCTTACAGAAAATACCATTACTATACCAAATCATTTCTATGTAACTGGTGAAAAAATTGAATATCATCATGTTGGACTAACTACTTCCGCAGTTGGCATTGCAACCACCACATTTACAGGGGTGGGAGATACCTCATTCTTACCTACTGAAAATGTATTTGTAATTAAGATTGATGAAAATTCAATCAAACTCGCTAGAAGTGCTGCAGATGCACTAAATGAACCTCCTCTTGCAGTGGAACTAGAAAGTGTTGGTATAGGAACCTCTCACAGATTTGTTGCTACTAATCAGAATGCCAAGGTGATGGTTGCGATTGATAATATTCTTCAATCTCCTATTGTTGCTACATCAGTAACAACTGGTTTATCGACAAATATATCTTCATCTGATGTATCTATTACATTCAGTGGAATAACATCTTTCTTTGGATCTGATCTCATCAAGATCGGCACTGAGATTATGAAGATTGAAGGTGTTGGTATTGGATCGACTAATGCAATAAGAGTACGTAGAGAGTGGTTGGGAACTAGAGCTAGTGCTGCTGATACAGGTGCCCTTGTAACCAAAATGACTGGTAACTATAACATTGTAGACAATGTTCTTAACTTTGTTGAGGCACCTTTTGGAAATACTCCATTTGGAACTGTAACTAATCGTCCAGATGAGAGAGATTGGACAGGTATAACAACAGGTTCTTCTTTCCAAGGAAGATCGTTTATTCGATCTGGTATCACTGGTGAATCGTCTGATTCTTATTCTAAGAATTATATTTTTGATAATATTAATGATAAGTTTAACGGAACCACAAGTCAGTTTACATTGACCCAATCTGGTTCAAACATATCTGGAATCACTAATGAAAATGCAGTTATTTTAATCAACGACATTTTCCAAGTTCCTTCGTCAATAAAAGATTACACTCTTCAAGAATCTTCGGGAATTACAACTATTGCGTTTATTGGATCTTCACCAAAAACCCCATTAGGACCCGATGTAGGTATTTCTAGTTTCCCTAAAGGTGGAGTGATTGTATCTGTCGGTTCAACTGAAGGTTTTGGATATCAACCTCTCGTTTCTGCCGGGGGAACCGCAATCATCTCTGGATTCGGAACTATACCTTCTATCAGCATTGGCAATAGTGGAACTGGATATAGAGGAAAAGATCGCTATGACATCTTAACAGATACATCTAGTCCTGTTGGAGTTGGAGGTACTGAAATTTATTTGGAGGATTCAAATAGTGTTTATGATATTATAGATCTGCTGAACACCGGCAACAATGTCACTATTGGTGTTGGTACATTTATTAAAGAACATGGATGCGTTGTTGTATCAACCGCTTCTACTTTTGTGAGAATTGGACTTGGGTCTACAAGTTCTCTTGAAATTCCAACAGGAACTCAAGTTAGTATTGGTATTACAAATCCATCTCTTGGATTTGTAAATGTGAGTGCAGCAAGAACTGATGCCAGTGGTTTAACCACGTCAAAATATCATGTTGGTTTTGCAACTATTATAACAGGAACTGGTAATATATCTACTGACGTTACTGTCACAAATCCAGGAACAGGTTACACCTATACTGATGTACCAGTTGTTACAATAGATGATCCTTTATCATATTCAAACATGCGTTTGTTCTACAGTTCTTCTTCTCCTGCTGGAGTTGGAACTGAAGCAACTATAGACATTGTAGTTGGTAATGGTTCAAGTGTTGTTGATTTTGAAATTAATAATACTGGTTATGGTTATAGAGAGGAAGCAATACTTACGGTCGCTATCGGAGGATTGACAGGAATTCCTACCACTTCTTCTTATTCTGGAAATGAGTTCCAAGTCACTGTCGATGAAGTTGCCGATGATAAGTTCTCTGGATGGTCTGTAGGAACTTTAGAGGTTCTCGATAACATTGAAGAATTTATTGATGGTGTAAGAAAAGATTTCCCACTCAGAAGAAATGGAGATCTAGTTTCTATTGTGTCTTCTCCAGGTTCTAAAATTGACGTACAAGATGTGCTAATAGTTTTTGTAAATGACATATTACAAGAACCTGGTGGTGGATATGTATTTGGTGGAGGAAGCACTCTTACATTCACCGAGGAACTGAAGATTGGCGATAAAGTTACTATTATTTTCTATAAAGGAAATGGTGATAGTGATGTTATTTTTAGAGACGTTATTGAAACGGTTAAAAAAGGTGACACCCTACAACTCAACCATATGGCGGGTATTCAACCCCAAAGTCTTGATGAAGATAAGAGGAGTGTTCTTGATATTCTTTCAACTGGTAACGTTGAAACTAATCCTTACTTTGGACCTGGAAACACTAATGATGTAACTTTGGCAAGACCAGTTACTTGGTGTAGACAGACCGAAGATAAGATTATTGATGGCATTCCAACAGGAAAAGATAGAGAACTGTATGAACCAGTCATTAATCCAACTTCATATATTATCAAGAATGTTGGAGTTGGATCTACCGCCATATATGTTGATACATTAAGACCACTTTTTAATATACAAAACGAAGCAGCTAGCAGACAATTCCAGAATAAGATAAAATTTATCGCTCAGGAATCCAAAGTTGGTGCATCTGCAACTGCTGTAGTTTCTGGACTTGGAACTATATCTTCCGTGGTCATATCTGATGGTGGTGTCGGATACACCACTGCTACTGTAAGTTTTGGTTATACCTCTGATTCTAGAGCGTTTGGTACAGTATCGATCAGTGCTGGTGGAACTGTTACTGGTGTTGCGATTACCTCTCCTGGTGTCGGATATACATATACAAGTGTACCTCCTGTACTCATTTCTCCTCCAGGTCATACTGAAGAAGAATGTGATGTTTTAAGTTACGCTGGTGATAATGGTATCATTGTTGGATTTGGAACTACTGATCCTGGTCCACAATTTATTTTTGATATTCATATCCCATATGACTCTTTCCTTAGAAACACTGTTGTTGCTGGAACTGCAGTAACACTTTCCTCCATTCAGGCGAATGACTACTTTATAGTTAATAAGTCTAATGTTGGTATGGGGAATACATTTGATGGAATATATGAAGTCTCTAGTGTGGAGACATTGACTAGAGATGTTGTTGGTATATCCACAACTGTCAAGAGAATATTTGTTGACGCCTCTAGTGTTCCTTCGGGATACTCTTCTGGAATCACGACTTCCGATAATGGATTTGGTCTGTTTAGTTGGGGAAGAATTGATGTTAAAGGTAGGAATATTTCAACGTCCTATACAGCATATACATCTGGTATAACCACCTCTACTAGAGTTGTTAGATCCAACTTCTTGAAGTCTAAAAATTATACTGCAAACTCCTAATAAATAAAGAAAAACTCTGTCCAAAATGGCTGCTATTATAACGGATCAGATTAGAATATTAAACGCAAAGAATTTTATCGCTGAAGTGGTTAACTCCAGCAATTCTTATTATTCCTTTGTCGGTTTAACTAATGCTACCGATTATCAAAGTGATTGGGATACTGATCCTCCTGCACCAAAAGATAATTTTAATGAAGAAAATGACTATTGGGATACAATGGTCGCTTTGAAGAAAATTAATACTGCTGATGCAAGTCAAGTAGTTCCAAAAAGAACTTGGAGTTCTGGAACTGTATATGACATGTATCGCCATGATTATAGTAGAACAAANACTGCAAAGNTTTCAGGTTCTACNTCNNTATATCTTTCAANNTATTTTGTAATTAANAGCGATTTCAGAGTTTANATNTGTNTGCAGAATNGAACNGATCCNGATAATCCNACGGGAAAAGCATCTTTGGATGAACCCGCTTTTACTGATTTAGAACCAAGAAGTGCAGGTACTAGTGGTGATGGTTATATTTGGAAATATCTTTATACCATTAANCCAAGTGAAGTTGTTAAGTTTGAATCAACACAATATATGCCAGTTCCAAGAGACTGGACAACTGCAGATGATAATGCAGCGGTTAGGGATAATGCAGTTGATGGCGGAATCAAGATTGTTACAATCACTAATCGCGGAGTAGGATTAGGAACTGCTAATGTGACTTATACTGGAGTTCCCATCAAAGGTGATGGAGTCGGAGCAGAATGCACTATTGTCATTGATGGCAATCAGCAGGTAGGACAAGTCATTGTTTCTAGTCAGGGTTCTGGTTACACCTATGGTAATGTTGATTTAATTGGTGGTGGAGTTCCTACAGGAACTACAAGACCTACTTTTGATGTTATCATNCCTCCTCAAGGAGGACATGGNGCAGATATCTATAGAGAANTNGGNGCNTATAATGTGCTTCTNTATTCTAGAATNGAAAATGATAATGAAAATCCAGATTTTGTTACTGGTGCTCAAATTGCAAGGATTGGTGTTGTAGAAAATCCTCAACAGTTTGGATCATCTTCTATTTTAAATTCAGACAAAGCATCTGCAGTAGGTGCCCTCAGACTAGTTGGAACTGGATACAGCACTGCTACATTCACAGCAGATTCTTACTTTACTCAAACAGTGTCTACTGGAACAACTGCAGTAGGAAGAGTTGTCAGTTATGATCAAACTACAGGAGTGCTTAAGTTCTGGCAAGATAGAAGTGTTGCTGGATTNAATACNGTNGGAACNGCACANACTCAACCTACGTATGGATTNGATTTNACNGAGTTTACCTCTNCACCNGGANCAGGTGGNAANTTAACNATNACTCCATCNNCAGGNTCTAATTTAGGTATNGATACTAACTTCTCNGGTATNTCAACCGTAATAAATAATCGTACATACTATCTTGGTCAGAGTTTNACGAGTGGTGTTGCCAATCCTGAGGTNAAAAAACACTCTGGAAATATTATCTACGTTGACAACAGACCATCTATCACCAGATCGTCGAACCAAAAGGAAGACATAAAAGTTATTTTGCAGTTCTAAAGAATTATGCCACAGCAGACGAATCTAAACGTAGCGCCCTACTTTGACGACTTTGATCCCGCTAACGATTACCANAAGGTATTATTCAAACCTGGTTATCCTGTTCAGGCAAGGGAATTAACATCCCTACAGTCTATACTGCAAAATCAGATTGAGAAGTTTGGTCAGCACTTCTTTAAAGAAGGTGCAAAGGTTATTCCTGGAAATACTTCCTACACAAGGTTGTATTATGCAATCCAGTTGGANAATAACTTCCAAGGGGTTCCTGTAGCTGCTTACGTTGACCAATTAATTGGAACGACAATTACAGGTGCTAGATCTGGAGTAACTGCTGTCGTCGATAGCGTCGTCTTACCAGAAGATTCTGAAAACGGTAATATAACTCTTTATATCAACTATCTTGGTTCTAGTACAACCAATAATCAAACACAAACATTTTTCGATGCAGAAAATTTAACCTGTAATGAGGTTATTATTTCTGGACTGCTTGGTAATACAAATATTCCAGTTGGTTCTGCTTTTGCTAGTACAATCGCATCCAACGCTGCTGCTACTGGTTCTGCATTCTCCGTAGATAATGGTGTCTACTTTGTAAGAGGTAATTTTGTCAATGTAGATAGAGAAACTTTAATTCTTGACCAGTACAGCAATACTCCAAGTTATAGAATCGGTTTCTTTGTTGATGAAGAGATTATCACAGCAGACCTAGATGAAACGTTAAACGATAATTCCCAAGGATTTAATAATTACGCTGCTCCTGGTGCGGATAGACTTTCTATCAGTTTAAGTTTATTCAAAAAACCCTTAGATGATTTTGCTGATGACAACTTCATTTTACTTGCAACTGTAATTAACGGTGTCCTCCAAATCAGTTCTCAAAAATCTCTTTTTGGTGGAGATTCTGGTTATAACAATGTTATCGATACTCTTGCGAGAAGAACTTTTGATGAGTCTGGACATTACTATGTAAAACCTTTTGATGTATCTGTTGTAGATTCGTTAAACGACTTGGTAGGCAATAATGGTGTCTTTAATGATGGGCAATTTACTCCTGGTGGACAAACTCCTACCGATAATCTCGCTCTGCTCAGAGTTTCTCCTGGTAAGGCGTATGTAAAAGGATATGAGTGTGAAACTCTTAACACGACTTTCATCGATGTAGACAAACCAAGAACTACAAAAACTATTGAAAACCAAGGTTTTACCTATAACACAGGTCCAACCTTTAAACTGAACAGCGTTTATAGAACACCTACGGTTGGAGTTGGTAATACTTTTGTTGTAAGTTTACGAGATCAAAGAGTTGGTGTCAATTCTGAAACTGCACCTGGAAAAGAAATTGGTCTTGCAAGAGTATATGACTTTAGATTAGAGTCTGGAACTTACAGTGCTACCAATGCAAATACAAATCAGTGGGACCTCGCTCTGTATGACGTACAGACCACCACTGAAATTGCACTGAATCAAGCACATACTCTCACTGTTCCTACTTTCGTTAAGGGTAACTCTAGTGGTGCAACTGGATTTGTAAGATATCCAGTAAGCGCAGGAACCGCTGTTACCGTTTATGATAGCAAAGGCACATTCGTAGTAAACGAAAAACTCTCGTTCAATGGACTTGAGAATGGAAGAATTGCAATTGCCGTAACCGAGAACAAAATTTCCAATGTGAAATCTGTATATGCTACTTCTAACACCTTAGATTTAGCAGACGGTATCACTGGAGTAAACACTTTTAGTGCTAACGTTCTTCAGTCTAATAAATTTGTTGTTGGTATTGCTACCATCAGTCCTAAGTCTGGCGGAGTAAGCACGATTACAACCGGTAATAATCTGTTCCCAGGAACCGTTGTTAAAGAAAACGATTTAGTAAGATACACTGANACAACAGCAGGACTNACCGTAGATCCTATTGTTGCTAGAGTNACTAACGTAGGAACTTCAAATGTAACNATTGAAGGTGTTGCTACTGTTTCTGGTATCGCAAGTGGATTCTTGCCAGCNTCTACGCTGAGTGTTACCGACTTGGAAGTTCTTACTACTGAACTTGCTCCATCTTCGGACAGCACTTTATTCACTCCACTACCAAAACCAAACGTAGCAGCAGTCGATCTTGCTGAAACTACGTTTACCATTAGAAAGACTTTCAGCGTAGATATTGNTNNCAACCAACTTTCTGTTGCTGCAGCAGCAGGCACCAATGAAACATTCCTTCCCTTCGATGATGAGAGATATACTCTTATCAGGTCTGATGGTGTTACAGAGGAACTGACTGCCGATAGATTTGAAATCTCTGCAGATGCAAAGTCTCTTCAGATTAGAAATCTTGGAACTGACAATACTGGTGCAACTCTGACCGCTACCTTGAGAAAGGTAAATGCAACCTCAAAGGTAAAAATTAAAAATAGAGTAAAGTCTATTATCGTCGATAAATCTAGACTTGAGGGTTCTGGTATCGGAACAACCACTCTTAATAATGGACTGACTTTTGGAAACTATCCATACGGAACTAGAGTTGAAGATGAGATAATCTCCCTCAACGTCCCAGATATCATCACGATTCAGGGAATCTACGAATCTGCAGATACCTCGACTGCAAGTGCTCCTAAGGTATCTCTTCTTAATATCATCAGTCCATCCACGACCACTTCCGATTTACTGATTGGAGAAAGAATTACAGGTCAAACTAGTGGTGCTGTNGCAATTNTNGCNGAGATTGTAGANNCNTCTACTATNTCNTNTNTNTANAAGAACGAATCTGTATTNTTNGANGGTGANACNCTNGANTTTGNTGANTCNGNNANNACTGCCAGAGTCTCTGTNTTAACAACACCAAGTTTTAANGTATCNNCAAACTATACGTTTAGAACNGGTCAAGAGGANACNCTNTATNCTTANGGAAGNNTNAGAAGAAAAANNAAGAGTAGCGCACCTGTAAAACAGTTAAAAATTTATTTTACATCTGCNTCNTTTGATTCAACTGANAANGGNGATATNGTNACNGTAGAATCTTATAAGAATTTTGATTACTCTACAGAAATCAAGACTGTCAATAATTTTAGAAATAGNGATATNATTGANTTNAGNCCAAGAGTNTCTGAGTACACTGTNACNGAGGGAGCTAGATCTCCNCTTGANTTTGCTGGTAGAACATTTAACGCTGCTGGTCAATCNGTAANCAANGTTTTAGCATCTGANGAATCNATAANCGCTGATATTGATTATTATTTGGGTAGAATTGATAGATTATTCCTAAGTAAAGATGGAAGATTCCAGGTTGTATATGGAACTCCTTCTGAAAGACCAGAACCTCCTGTAGGAATTAACGATGCGATGGAGATTGCATCAATCAAGTTACCTCCTTATCTGTTTAATCCTGAGCAAGCATCTCTGAAGTTCTTGGAACAT
>NZAU01000074.1:4643-6990 GCA_002686215.1 Candidatus Woesearchaeota archaeon | reverse complement strand
TTCGGGCAGGTCGGTATAATACCAAACTGATTGAAATGCCATATACCTATAATGTATTCAGGTCTANTATATATCAGATTTTACAGAGTGTCAATTANCTTGCGTTGGACTGAGCACCGAACAAATTATNTGCTGCTTGTTCTGCCCATGCACAGTAAATATAAGTTTGGTTATTAACGTTAGTTGGTTCAGATTGGTTGGTATAATACACTTTAAATCCATTTGATAGAAAATCAATATTATTATTTGAAGAAGGAGAATTCTCTACAGCAGTTGAATCAAATCGCACGAAGTTACCTTGAGATGGATTAATGGGACTCCTTTCCGAATCTTGAACATTCCAATACCAAGTTTGATCTATAGCCTTTATCCAAACGATAGCTGGACGGAAACCAGTTTCAATAAATGGTTTGTTATTTTCATCTCCCTCAAAGTGTCCAAATTTCTGTAGTCCGGGAACATTGTGCCATATGTAACTGATGTATTTGGTGCTACTATTATCAAGCCAGTTTCCTGCAGTAAAAACAAAATTTGTTGGTTCTGTGTTGTTGAAAGGATTAGATGAACTTACTGGTACTGCAGTCGTCATGTCCAGATANTTCTTAGCTCCTACAGAACTATGATAAATCAACCAACTGCTGCTATTATCATCTCTATTCTTAAAGATCATGAAATCGGGTTTTTGTGAGAGCCCGTGAGAGTAGGTGCCAGTCGAACCTGGTCCAGTAAATCCAACAATACTAAATCCTTGCTTGGTTCCAACAGAACAACCAGTTGGGGCGAGTGATGGGGCGTCAGTAGATATATTAGTATCAACCAATTGCTTTCCATCAATTTCCATACCCTCCATATAAGTTCTACTAGAACCTTCATTAGTTACTATTGTCATCTGGGTCAAACTTCCAGATACATTAAAAGTATGAATTCTACCTGTGGATGAAGTATGTGTGACGCCATTAACAGTTATAGTGGAAGTCGAATTGTAANCAGTTTCTCCATAAACTTTAACTTGTGACAAAACATTTACTGGTGTAGAGAAAGTCATTGTCACCAGTATGTTATTNCCACTAGTTCTTAATCTATCAGGATCTCCTTCTACAATATTACCATTGAAGGCGTTTGTTGCTGCCTGATCAAAACTCCCAGATGCTGGTGAAATAAGTCCGCTCCAAATCTGATCTTTATTGAAAGCAACACTATTCAGAGCACCAGCACTCATGCTAGCACCAGCAGCACTTGCATAACCTACATCATCNACATTNAAGGTNTTTTTGTTTCCACCAGCCCGCCAGCACCATGCAACGTAATTTGCATTATTGGTGTTTTGTCTTGNAGCATCAGNTGTGCCAAAACCATCAGANAAAAATCTAATATNTTCAGCAGTTTCAGCATTTGTTGAATTGGTATGTAATCTTACAGCANTTCCTCTAACAGTATCAAATAAAGTATGACTCCAATTTCCTCCGGTATTTGTCCTTTCTTTATACCAGANGANATCTGGAGCAAAGTTGAAATCTCTAAAATCTCTTGTACCACTATTATCACCGGTATATGTCACAATACCGACGTATTGATCAGGACGTGAAATTACAAGTTCAGGACGAATNGTAGCAGAACTTAATGGCAAAAATCCATCAGGTGGTGCATATTTGAAGGGTTTTTGGCCAAAGTTTGCATTTATTAGAGTGCCTTGCGATCCGCACTGGAAATAATATGTTTTAGTCATATCAATTTTATCAAAAGCAATGCCCATATCGGTGCCGTTCACCATAAAACCAACGGTTCCTTTATCTGCATCAAAATAACAACTAGCTACGGCACCACTTTCATCCCATGTTTGAGTTAAATATCCTGCATCAGTGCCTCCAGTCCCACCAGCCCATTTTTCATTGTTTTCTGTATAAATTTCATATCCACCAACAGCATTGCTGGATCTTCCCGCATACATTGAAAGATCGCTATCTAGAGTGCAGATACCCATAGTACCGTAAGCACCAGAACCTCTAGTNACTTCAAAGTAATACTTNCCNCTATTCATTCCGATGGTGGTTCTGCTCATTGGAATCGTTGATCCACTGNTATGATCTAAAGTTAGATTTCCGTTCGAGAGTGTNATACCACCATCTTTGTCTTGANNATTAAAAGTACAGTAATTTGCAGGTCCTGAACTTGTGGTAGTGATACCAGTNGTNGGTGGTCCACCAAATANTACACCAGATGGAGAATCTTTTACAACATNTGGATNGGAAGATGTTCCACTAAAATTATTTTTNGNAAAATNATNTCCNTNACCAGATTTGTCTTTTTCAAAGTTATCTTGGTTNTCCANTGGNAGNTAGAAACNATT
>NZAU01000074.1:0-4637 GCA_002686215.1 Candidatus Woesearchaeota archaeon | reverse complement strand
AGTGAATGTTCCNNNGTANTTTTTAGGTCTCCAAGTATTTGTTAGTGGNTCAGTGAATCCAAAATANGATGNNTCAAGTNNTTGTCCATNATATACANGTANAAATTTGATAAGTAATAATCTGGAAAATGAGATGGTCCACCACCGTAAGCTCCAATGTACCAAGTACCCCCAGTATGATATGCATTTGAAGGATAACTAGTGNTTGTCATCGTTTGTTCAACNTTATTGATGTAGCACTTAAATCTTTGACTTTGTGTGCCACTTCCAAGATTTAATGCTACAACGACGTGATACCACGCATCATAATCACGCAACTTAGCTGATGTGTACGTAAAGAAGTTAGTGCCTGAAGAACCTCTTAAGTTAAACGCTAATTGATCGCTATTACCGTTATCAAAGAAAATAGTACCTTCTACATTTGTAGAAAAAATATATTGAGTTTCTTTTACTGCAGTAGGCGCACATCTTTTCAACCAAAACGAAAATGTCATCTCATATGACTTAGTGTTTTGGAATGTTGATGTGGACGATAGATATTGACTTGAAGCACTATCAAACTTTAAACTACCATCAATAACCTGTGCGGTAGGTTGATTAAGAAGTCCTGCCTGAAGACCTGGCGCTGGTAAACCCATTTATCTACCTCCTCACTGATAGTTGAGACCAGCAGATGCCAGTAATTGTGTCCCTGCAGCCCCTACTCGTTTTACAACGAACGAAATTAAATCTATTTTACTACTTCCTTCAGATATTGATGGTGTTGAACCAGATGGGAATAAGAAGTATGTGCTAAATCCTACTGTTGCAATTCCTGATGATGGTTGATTTATTACTACTGAATGAGAATCGCCAAGTGTTCCACCAGAGCACGTAATTGTTGTAATACCTGCTGTCAATGTTAGATCATGGTGTTGTGCTGAACTCAAATCTAATGTGACCTCACTATTTGCTGAGGGAGATGATGCTGTCGATTGAATAGAGGCAACAATACTAACTGTAGCAATACCTGTAGATGCGTTATTAGAATCAGTCGTGATTGTTGCACCGGATGCAAAATCAACGATTGTTAATGATCCATTTTTAGTTGTTCCAGCCTGTCTAAGGGTAATACCTGAAACAACACCCTCTAGGTTACTTCCATCGCCATAATACACAACAGCAGCACCATCAGAACCAATACTTTGTCCTGCTCCAATTCTAATTCCTTGCTGGGCAGTAACAATACCACTAGAATTAATGTTAACTACTTGTCTGATAGAACCATCACCACCTTGAAGTTGGATCGTATCTGCGCTTGACGAGTTTTGAATTCTAATTAACCCAGCACCAGACGATGTAACCGCAAGAACCTTACCAGCTGCAAAGTTTGTGTCACTAGAGAAAGTTGAAGCACCAACTACATTCGCACCACCAGCAAGAACTTTAATACCAGTTCTTGCAGTAACAACACCAACGGCATCAATATTTGTTACATCTTCATATGTTAAAGTTCCGCCAATAGATACATTCCCAGAAAATGCCCCAGTGGTAGCAGTCACAACACCGGTTACAACAACACCGTTTCCCAAGGTTGGAGCACCGGTCCCTGCCCTATTCTTGATATTGTTTACATTTATTTGGGACATTATGCCAGATTTTCTTTCTAGTTATTTATAATGAGTGTTAAAACTAACAGAGATTCTCCTATCACTTTTGTTTTCATCATTATTTGATCCATGCTCCAACCAACTTGGAAATAATATTAGATCTCCTTTTTTTGGTTGAAACCAGGTATGATAAAAGTTAAATTCATTCTCCTCAGCATAATCCTCAAACTTTACAAATGGATTTGGATTTTCAATATAAAGTTTGCTTGAATCTTCATCAACATCAAGAAAAAGGACTCCAGAAACTTTTGAGTTGGGATGTCTATGATTTTTAAGAACACTACCCCTTTCTTGAACATTATGCCATATGTTGGTGATGACTAAATCATGCAATCCACAAACATTTGAATATTCGTCTATCTTTTCTTGTATTTTGAAAAGTAAACTTTCTCCCAATGAATCTTTTATAACATTATTTTGAAGGCTAGATGCATGTGATGAAGAAGCAAGTGAAAGACAAGTATGAGAAAAGAACTGAGTTTTAAGCAGTTGATCACATACAGAGTAACATTCGTCTTCAGAAATCAGATGTTCAAAATATGCTACTGGTGTCGCAAACAAAGAATATAGTTCAGTCATTTTTTATGTATCATATGCAATAAGGACGATTCCAGATCCACCTGCTCCAGTTGGAACTGTTGATGGTGGTGGTCCAGCGAAGTTTCCAGCTCCTCCACCACCCCCAGTATTAGTCATACCACCGAGTGCTCTTGCTCTGCCTGACCATTGATATGGAACCGGATCATTAATCATCTCTTGGTGTCCACCAGATCCACCACCACCCATGGCAATACCACCTTCATCTCCATTTGGACTTGATCCACCAGCTGCTCCACTACCATCACCAGAACTAGCACCTCCTCCAGCAAGGCATGTCCCTTGTGTCTTTGAAGGACCCCCTGGTCCAGGTTGAGCTGAGTATGGAGTGCCGTATCCACCATCAAAGAATGCTGCATTATTTCTAAATGTTGCAGGAATTTGAGCTCCTGCTCCACCAGGGACTCCGAAAGAATCCGGTCTACCTGTTGTGCCAGCGCCTCCAGCACCACCTCCACCGCCACCACTACGAGCACCAGGTCCAGGACCTGAGGTTCCGCCAGCATTTCCTCCAGGTCCAGGAGTCGCTGATCCTCCAGCACGACTAGCTCTTTGTCCTCCACCACCACCAGATCCACCTGGTCTACCCGTTATCCCTGGTGGTTCTCCTGCAGCACCGCCACCACCTCCATTGGCGGTTACTGTTCCTGCGGGGAATGCAGCGGATGAATCTGTACCATCACCTCCTGAATTAGCATTATTGTTCGCATTTACTGCTGAAGCACCGCCACCAATAGTAATGCTAAAAGGTCCAGGTGCAATTGTTGTGGGTCCAGTTAGATACTGTCCAGCACCTCCACCACCGCCACAGTTACTACCACCAGAACCTCCTCCAGCGACAACAATATATTCTGTTGCTAATGGAGATCCAGATGTATTTTCAAAATTACCTGATGATTCAAAAACATGGATGGTTTTAGAACCAGAGTAGACAATTCTACCACCGGTTGCTTTGGTGTTTAACTGACTTGTATCGATTTTATATCTTACAACTACACAACCATCTGCACCTTTTCCTCCATTTCCTCCATTGTATGAAGCTCCACCGCCACCAGATCCAGTTCCGAAAATACCACTACCACCGAAAGCATCAACTGATTCCTTCCTGGTAATGCATCCACCGTATCCACCCATACATCCAGCGATTCCATCATTTATCTGATCGCCACCTGTTGCACCACCATATGGACCTCCGCCACCGCCACCACAAGCATAAAACCTTGGGTTAGTTGGTCCATATGCAATAGTAGATGCCTTACCTTTTCCTCCTTGTCCTCCCCATCCAGAAGAGTCTGGTCGAGTTGGATCATGAAATCCATTACCCCCAGCGCCACCAGCGCCACCGCCACCGCCGCCACCTCTTTCCTTGTTGGGATCATTTACTGCTCCCTGCCCACCAGGATACCCTTGATTAGGCACTGGGCTGTTGCCTGGGGTTACGTTTCCATTTCCTCCAGGATTATTTGCGGCATAATTTCTTCCACCACCGCCGCCTCCTGATGCGCCATTAGAACCAGCATTACTACTGTTTCCAGCTCTCCCAAGACCTCCACCCTGACATACAATGGGTGTTGGCAAACTGAATGTTGTTGCGGTTCCGTTACCACCGGATGGTTCTCCGTCTCCACCACCACCAATATTTACATTATAATTTCCTGTCGATGCTATGGTTTGAGCAGCTTCTGCGGATGGATTTGGACCTCCAGGACCTTCTGGCATCGAAGTTCTATATCCTCCGGCACCACCACCTCCACCATCCCATGATCCGCCGCCACCGCCGCCTCCACCAACAACTAACCAATCAACATCATTACCATAATCTGGATTAGTAGAAAGAGTGGTGACTGAAAAATTACCATCTGACGTAAAAATGTGCGCCCTGTACATGGTGCCGGATGCTTCATAATCACTAAGTGTTCCACCACTTGCAACCATTCCAGGTCCAGCGGAACCACCACCAGCAGCAGGTGAAGCTTCAACAAATGAAGCACCAAAACCAAACCTTAATCCAGTAAATACTGGTTTTTCCTTCTTATACCATTCAAACATTATTCAATCCTCCTATCAAACGCCTACGGCACTGGGTCTAAACTGTCCGTTCTTTATAACGAAAATGTCGTAACTATTAGCATTAGTATTTGTCCCTCCGTTGTAGTGAACAAAGAATGAAACAAACTCTTTATCTCCCGGAGTTGTAGAAAGACCAACGAATGTTGATCCAGCACCAACAAATGCTCTGGTAGAAATACCAGTCTGAGCAGCACCGCCAACAAGTGGAACGACAGTGCAAGCAGTGCCAAGTCCAACACCAAATGTTGTGTTTCCTACACCACCTGTTGTCGCAGATGCCTGAGTAAACAAAACTGTGACTGTTGTTCCACCCTGTGCATC
>NZAU01000073.1 GCA_002686215.1 Candidatus Woesearchaeota archaeon | reverse complement strand
AAGCTAGGTTCTATGTAAACTTTACTTTACCAAATGGAGTATCACCTGTTGTTCCAGCCACTGATTTTGATAATGTGGATACATCAGGTAATGATGAGTACCAAGGTTTTTCTACCTCTACTCAATTAAGAGGTATGAATGTGGATAACACAAAAAGACGAGTACAAGCATTTTGTTCTGCAATTAATATGCCTAGTAGAGAAGGTGTATCAAAAGATATAAGACACAATGGTCCTGTAAGAAAATTTGTATATGACCATACATATCCAGACATCACAGCTACATTTTACACAGATAAATTTATGAGAGAAAGATCATTTTTTGAAATGTGGCAAAAGGCAGCATTTAGTAATACGACACATAATTTTAATTACTATGATGATTATACATCGCCAATTGATATATTTGCTTTAGGCCAATTTGCTAGTAGGCAAGAACGTGATGACATAACTTATGGTGTAAGACTATTTGAGTGTTATCCAAAAGTTATAAGTGATGTATCATTTAGCCACGAGACAAATGCTGTACAAACATTTGAAGTAACATTTAGCTTTAGATATTGGGTCAATTACTTTTTAGATAGAGCTGGTAATATAGAATTAGGACAATCAGAATTTAATCAACCTACAGTAAAAAGAGCTGGAGGTATATTTGGTGGACTTATAGGAATGTTACCACCAGAAATAAGACGAGCAGGACGAGACGTATTGAATGAGTTGAGAAGAAGAGCACCGATTGGTAGAATAACTGGTGGTAGAGTATTCCCACCATTTAAGATACCACCACTAAATATATAATATTATAATAAGGAGATATAATGGCGTTACCAACGATTGAAACACCAAGATATGAACTGACTTTACCATCGCAAGATATTAAAGTACAGTATAGACCATTCCTAGTCAAAGAAGAAAAGATACTTTTAATGGCTATGGAATCAAAAGACAATAATCAAATAGTAAATGCAACTAAAGATATTATCAAAGCTTGTACGTTTGACACGTTAGAGATTGATAATTTACCTATGTTTGACATAGAATATCTTTTATTACAAATAAGAGGTAAATCTGTAGGTGAGATTGCAAACTTTAAAGTTATTTGTCCAGACGATAAAATTACTGCTGGTGATGTAGAAATTAATTTATCAGAAGTAAACGTGCAAGTAGATGATGAACACAATAATAAAATTGTGATAGATGAAACAAGAAATTTAGGTTTAGTTTTAAACTATCCATCGCTAGGAATTACCAAGGCAGGCTTTGATGTAAATAGTACAGATGTTGACACTATGTTTGGCGTAGTGGCAGGTTGTATTGACCACATCTTTGAGGGTGACAAAACATTTCCAGCAAAAGATAGTACACAAAAAGAACTTAAAGAGTTTTTAGAAGGTCTACCTCAATCAGCATTTTTAAAGATTAGAAAGTTTTTTGATACAATGCCACAATTGAGACACGAAGCTGAGGTCACAAATCCTAAGACAGGTGTAAAGAGTAAAGTCACATTTAAGGGATTACAAGATTTTTTTCAATAAGCCTGTCCCATAATAGCCTACAGGCCTATTTTGAAACGAATTTTGCCCTAATGCAACATCATAAATACTCATTAGAAGAACTTGATAATATGATGCCTTGGGAAAAAGAGGTTTATGTATCAATGTTGTCTAATTATATCAAAGAAGAAAACGAAAGACGAAGACGAGAGGGAATGAAAAAATAATGAGTGAAATAGAAGATAAAATTGTTGTACCTGCTGATAAACCAGAGATTAGTAAAAAAGTAAAAGTTGATTTAGAAGTAGATACATCTGTAAAAGATTTAGGTCCTAACCCATACGCAAAAATAATTCATATGGCGAGGGCAGTTGACGCTTGGAGAATATTCCCAAGATTATTTTTAACTGTTTACATTATACTATTATATAAATGTGTAATATGGTATATGAACTTATCTGCACCTACAATGGAACAAAGTGGTTTAATTAGTATTGTAGTTGGTGCTGGTGCTGCGTGGTTTGGTTTATACACAGGATCAAGTAAAAAGAATAAGTAATGATATGGGCTCCACTAACAATTGCTATAATAGGGTTTTTTGCTCTTTTAGCAATTATTGTGTGGCATATCGTAGAGGACTATTAAATGGCATTACCAAAGACTAGATACAATTTCAAAGGCGGCAAAAAAGAAGTCGCTATGGCTGTACAAGATATAGGTCAAGCTATATTCGCACAAACAAAAGTGTCATTTGAAAGTGCTGCCAAAATGGTTGTACCTAGTATACCTGATATGGTCACAGAAATAATTGATGACTTATCAGCAGGTCCACTAGATAGATTTTCAGAAGGTATAAAAAAGGTAGATAATTTAGTCAACGAATTAGGTGTTGACTTAGGAAAATACAGTAAAGAGTTAGAAGGCTTTTTAAAATTAAGACAAGAGAAGTCTATCAAGTCAGAAGAAACAGTAAACGAATTAAGAGAAAAAAATATTATTGCCCAAGTCAATCAAATGGGCGAAGTACAAATACTCACTAAGCAACAAATAGAAGAACAAAATAATAATCTAGTAAATTATAATAAAGAAATTAGAGAAGCTGAAAAAGTAATTAAGACATTATCTACTAGACAACAAAAAGGTGGAGAGCTAGATGAACAACAGCAAAAAGATTTACTAGCGGCAAATGATAAACTAGTTGACTCGTTAGATAAAAGAAATAAAACATTACTTTTACTAAACAAAAAAGAGAGTGAAGATACAAGAACGTTTAGAGAAAAAACTGGTGATTTAATTGATGAATATGTGCCAGATGGTTTAAGAGACATAGGATCAGCATTTACAGAGGGTTTGATGGCACCATTTAATGCTATCAAAGAACTAGGTTTACTATTTGGTGGTATGTTGAAACCTTTGAAAGCATTACCTAAAATGTTAAAAACATTTTCAGTCGGTTTATTAGGTGCTATTGCTGCGATGGTACCTTATCTATTGATTGCTGGTGCTATTGTAATTGCTATCATCGCATTGAAAAAAGGTTTTGATTTTCTAATGGATAATATAGATGTAGTAAAAGAAAAACTAGGTGTATTTGCTGACAAGGTCATGGAAATTCCAGGTCAAATTGCTGACTTTTTTAAAGACATATTTACTAAAATTAAAAACTTCTTCATAGATGCCATCAATGGTGTGATTGGTATGGTAAACAAAGTATTACCAGAAAAGTTTGAAATAGAACCTATAGAAAGAGAACCAGACCCAAGCACTACACCAGTTATAACACCTGAACAACAAGCTGCTAAACAAGCGATGACAGATGACAGTGCTTATATTTTACCTAAAGATGATACCACAGTAGATAATGTTGACGAGGGTGGATCTACGTTTGAAACATTTAAAAACTTATTAAAAATGTTAAAACCTGATAGTGCATTGGCTCCTGCTGTTGAAGTAGGTGCTACTGGTAGTGGTGCAACTATTATAGACAATTCTGTCAAGTCTGTCAACCAAAATAATTCACAAACAGCTATTAATTTAGATAGTAGAAACAACGACAATAGTTTTCATATCACTAATAGATACAAAGACGTTTAATAACTACCTAAATCTTTTTCTGTAATCAATTTAAACTTAGCATTATTATCATCAGCATATCTCTTTGCGGCTTTCCATTTCGCTTGATTTTTGATATACATAAAACTCTCTTTCATAAATGCTCTAGTTTTCTTTTTAGGTGTTTTTGGTGGTTTAGTTTGACGTGATGGTTTAATCTCAATGAGTATTTTATCACCCTTAACAGTACGAACTATGAAGTCAGGATAGTATGAATGATACCTTTTGTCAAGTGGATTGTAATATCTTATTGCCAACTCCTCACTTGCCCAATATGTTATGTCAGGATTACGATCACAATATAACATAAACTTACGCTCAAGTAAAGAACGATATACTATTTTGTCAACGTCACCCACATATTTTTTAGGGTTTGTAGGACGATATAAACCTTTGTAAGACTTCTTCATTTTATTATAAATATACAATATATATAAAGGATAAAAATGCCATCAATAAAACTAGGTCAATTATTAAGTCTTGCCAATAGATTTAGTGGTAATGCTTTAACTAATACACAAGCGAAAGCAGCGGCTTCTAATTTATTAAAACAATCGCCGTTAGAGATACCTGACGCTAAAGCACCAACGTCACATATGAACGCAAACACATTATCGTTTGCGCCTATACAATTTCCTAGTGATTTAGGTAATGATGAACAAGGGCATTTTATGATATTTTACTCTATTTCAAATAAACACTCTGCATTATCAGATCAAAATTTTATGAGAGATTTAGGTGCAGGTGTAAATAGTTCTGTGGATACTGGAAGTGAGGCATCTTATTCAGTGGCAACATTAAAATCAAGTAGAAATGGTGATAGTGTAAAGATAGGAAAAACACCTAGAAATACTGTCACAGCAAAAAAACCTACACATACACAAGTAACTGGTGCCGTTGCATTNTATATGCCACCAGGAATTAAAGCAGAATATAGTGTACAGAATGGAGAGACAGAATTAGGTATGGCTGGACTAGGGGCGAAAACTGTTATAAACACAATTACTGCATCAGATACAGAAAGTCAAATTAAAGCATTTTTAGAAGGTATGGGTGGATTTGCGTTAGACGCTGGTAAAAAATTGGCTGTAAATCTTGGTGAAGCAGCTGGATTAGGTNATGTTACTGGAGCGTTATCAAAAGTTACAGGACTTGCTGAAAACCCATTTGTAGAAGTTGTATTTGAAAGAGTTAATCCTAGAAAATTTACTTATACTTTTAATTTACAAGCAAGATCACAAAGAGAAGTACAAGACATAAACAAAATTATTACATTTTTTAAATTTCATATGCATCCTGAAATGGAAAATGATGTAAGTGGTGGAAGATATTTTAGAGTGCCTAGTGAATTTGAAATACACTATGCTTATAATGGTCAAGTTAATAATTATTTAAATAAAATATCTCGTTGTGTATTAACAGGAACTAGTGTAGATTATGGCGAAGGTGGATTTACTACGTTTAGACAATTTGATCCACAAGGTGCAGCACCTGTAAGTATTAATATGACGTTATCATTTACAGAAGCAGAAATATTAACTAAAGATATGATAATGGAAGGATATTAAGATGGCATTATTCTTTGAACAATTCCCTAAAATTGCATATGATATTTCAGGTAATAAGAATTTTAAACTTGTAACAGATATTTTTAGAAGAATTAAAATTAGATCAAGTGTTGCCGATAACGTGTCATTATTTTCTAACTATGATGTACCAAGTGGTGAAACACCAGAGACAACATCATTTAAACATTTTGGTACAACAGATTATCACTGGATTATATTGATGACAAATAATGTTACAGATAGATATTATGATTGGCCATTAAATGAACAAGATTTTGAGGCATTTGTTAAAAGTAAATATAGTAATCCTGGAGCAGTACATCACTATGAGATCACACAATCAAGTGGGTCTACAACAAGTAACGGACCATTTGACTACTCACATAAAATAGAGGTTAATAGTACAGAGACGGGTGCTGAGGCGGTATCAAACTACGAATACGAGAGAAGACTACAAGACGAGAAAAGAAACATCAAATTATTAGATCCTAATTACCTACCATTATTTTTAGAAGAATTTGAAAAATTAACAAGAGAATAAAATGTCCACTATTGGTGATAATAAAGACACATTAAAGTTTGCTGGTGATTTTCAATTAGATGTTTGTACTCTTATCTCATATAGAAAATCTGCAGAGGCACAAGATCAAGCCGTAAGAGTTAATATATTACCTCAAGTATTAACAATTTCATATGTAGAAGACATAACTTTACAATGTATCTCTGGCGAGATAGTATTGTCAGATGTACAAGATATAAGAACAAGTTTACCATTGACAGGAATGGAAAGACTTGAACTTAAATTTTATACGCCTGGTAGTGGACAAGGTGATCGTGTAGAAGCATTAGAAGAAACATCTGATCCATATTATGTTTACAAAATAGAAAAGGTTAGACCATCAGGTGGTACAGGTAGACAACAAGTTTACAAATTACATTTTACAAGNAGAGANGCATATCGTAATTCTATCTTTAGAGTAAGTCAATCATTTACAGGTCCNGTNGAAGANGCNGTGTTAAAGATAGTCAAATCGCCAGACTATTTGGATAGTCGTAAACCATTATACNTTGAAGAAACAAAAACAAACTCAAAGTATGTCATACCNAATAAGAAACCATTTAACGCAATAAAGTTTTTATCATCAGAGGCNATATCACTAAATTACAATAACTCAAACTATCTATTTTTTGAAACAATGAGTGGATTTCATTTTAGAAGTATNGAATCATTGATGGCTCTTGGTGGACACACAGCAAGACCAGTAAAAGAGAAATATCATCTACAACCAGCAAGAGTTAGANCAGTTGGCGAAAGAGACGTAGAAAAAGATATGAGAGGTATAATAAGTTATTCATTTGAGGATCCTGTTAATCAATTAAGAAATATGAATAATGGTTTGTTCGCAAGTCGTGTGATAGAGCATGATATGTTTAAAAAAACCATAGTAGAAAAAGACTTTGACTATCATNCATCTTTTGTTAATTACTTTCATACAGAACATAGTAACGGCGCAAAGACAGGTATCAAGTTTATACAACCATATGCGTATTTTGACAANACAAAGAANTTNTTTTCTGAACACCCANTACAAAGANTGATGTTGACAACAAGTACATCAGAAATACACGATAACGTGGTTAGTCCAAGTAAAAGTGAACTTATACAAAATAGTCAATCACAAAGACAACAACTACTTAANAATAATCTAATACTAAACGTGCCAGGAAATACAAAGTTACACGCTGGTGATATGATCTCGTTTTCANTACCATATTCTAAACCAGTAGGACCACACGAAAAACAAGAACTAAACCCATACTTCGCTGGTCGTTATCTAGTATTACAAGTAAAACATCTAATATCAAGGGAAAACGGTAAACACGATATGGTACTACGATGCGCTAAAGATTCAGTATATTCTACATTACCAGTAGAAACAGATACAGACGTAGTAAAACTAAAAGACAAGAAAAACAAAGATATTATCACCGTTTACGAAAAAGACGAAACAGAGATACAAACAGCATCTAAACAAATTGGAACCGCCAATAATGATATATTTACATAATATGGGAGAACACTCGGAATCGCTCGCTGAAGAGTCGCTAAAAGCGGTGGCAATGAGAGGTTATACAACTCATATGAAGGTAAGATAAATACAAATGAACGAGATAAAACAATGAATATCAAAGAAAGAATTGAGAAAATCATAGATGACTACTCATTTGCGAAAGATGAGGCTGAACAAAGAAATAGAATAAAGACTATGTACAAAGGGCCATCGGAGGCCACGGAAAGCCTTTGGACATATGTAAAAGACCCTATTTTACTTAAAGTTAAAGGCCTTGCCTCGTACATAGTCACTAATATAGAGAAGATTAAGAGATAAAGGCCACCTTGCGCACGTTTTAAATAAATGGGTTTAAATGGCGTATGCAGACCTTATTAAAACAAGAGGCATATCGGTAAAAAAAAGATGATTGACAATAATTTTTTAGGACGTAACGGCTTTCTATGGTTCGTTGGCGTAGTCGAGGATAGAGGCGATCCACAAAAGGTAGGCAGAGTAAGAGTAAGGTGCCTGGGCTATCACACGTCTAATAAAGAGAAACTACCAACAGGCGATCTACCATGGAGCCAGGTGGCACTCCCTGTGACATCTAGTGGTATCTCTGGATTGGGACAAACTCCTCTTGGTCTAGTCGAAGGCTCGTGGGTGTTTGGTTACTTTAGAGATGGCGAAGATGCACAAGAGCCGTTGATACTTGGGAGTTTACCAGGAAAACCAAGTGAGTTAAGTAATACGTCAAAAGGCTTCTATGATCCCAACGGCACTTATCCGAAGTACAAAGATGAGCCTGATACAAATAGATTGGCTGTCAATAATGAAGATATTGAACACTTATCATTGACATTACGAAAAGCCACAAGAATAACAGGTATATCAACGGCCGACTTTGATCCGTTTAAGGCCGCCGATAATAGTTCGGTAGCAGGTAGCGCCAGTGACACATTTGACCAGCCGACTATACCATACGCCGCCGAGTACCCAAAGAACCACGTCTATGAGAGCGAGAGTGGACATCTACGAGAATATGACGACACATCAGG